>NZ_JMFY01000023.1:0-1166 GCF_000765165.1 Clostridium sp. HMP27
ATGTAAACATAGGAACAATAGGTCACGTAGACCATGGTAAGACAACATTAACAGCAGCAATAACAACAGTATTATCAAAAAAGGGATTTGCTGAAGCGTTTGACTATGCATCAATAGATAAGGCACCAGAAGAAAGAGAAAGAGGAATTACAATCAACACAGCACACGTTGAATATCAGACAGAAAACAGACACTATGCACACGTTGATTGTCCAGGACATGCTGACTATGTTAAGAACATGATAACAGGAGCAGCACAGATGGATGGAGCTATCTTAGTTGTAAGTGCAGCAGATGGTCCAATGCCACAGACAAGAGAACACATACTACTAGCTTCCAGAGTAGGAGTTGAAAAAATAGTAGTATTCTTAAATAAAGCAGATATGGTAGATGATCCAGAATTAATCGAATTAGTAGAAATGGAAATAAGAGAATTATTAAGTGAATACGGATTCGATGGAGACGAAGCACCAATCGTAGTAGGATCAGCACTACAAGCATTAGAAAACCCAACAGATGAAGAAAAGATAAAGCCAATAATGGACTTAATGGCAGCAGTAGATGAATATATCCCAACTCCAGAAAGAGCAACTGACAAACCATTCTTAATGCCAGTAGAAGATATCTTCACAATCACTGGAAGAGGAACAGTTGCAACAGGAAGAGTTGAATCAGGAATATTAAAAGTAGCTGATGAAGTAGAAGTAGTAGGATTAACTGAAGAAAAGAGAAAGACAGTAGTAACAGGAATAGAAATGTTCAGAAAGTTACTTGACTCAGCAATGGCAGGAGACAACATTGGAGCATTATTAAGAGGAGTACAGAGAGATGACATCGAAAGAGGTCAAGTATTAGCAGCACCAAATTCTGTACACCCACACAAGAAATTCGTAGGTCAAGTATACGTATTAAAGAAAGAAGAAGGCGGAAGACACACACCATTCTTCGACGGATATAGACCACAGTTCTATTTCAGAACAACAGACGTTACAGGATCAATCAAATTACCAGATGGAATGGAAATGGTAATGCCTGGAGACCACATCGACATGAAAGTTGAATTAATCACTCCAATAGCTATGGATGAAGGATTAAGATTCGCTATCAGAGAAGGTGGAAGAACAGTAGGTTCAGGTGTTGTTACTACAATAGAAGAATAATAAAAA
>NZ_JMFY01000024.1:0-39300 GCF_000765165.1 Clostridium sp. HMP27
TTCTTCTTGTCAACAACTTTTTAAAACATTTTTAAAACCTTTGTTGACTTATTTGTCGTTTCTTGTGACGACATGTGTTATTGTATCATGTATATACTATTGCTCTATTATTATATCTTTTATTATAGAATAATATACTCATCTTTCATTGTTTTTCTTATTTTTTCTTGATTTTTCTCATATTGATACACCAGAAAAAGTTGTAGTTAAGTTTAAACATAAAAATGCCCCTTAATTAAATTAAAGGGCATTTTTTTAAATTATTCAGTTTCTACTGAAGTATTTATTTTTGCAATTGCCAGTACCTTTTCATTCTCTACTGTTTTCATCAAGGTAACACCCATAGCATTTCTGCTTGTTATACTTATATCTGAAACTAATATTCTTATAGCAATATTACTGCTATTAATAAGCATAATTTCATCTTCATCTTTTACAATTCTTGCTGCAGTTATCTTACCTGTCTTTTCTGTAACTTTATAAGTAATTAGTCCTTTTCCACCCCTACTTTGAACTTTATATTCAGATAGATGTGTTCTTTTTCCAAATCCATTTTCACTAACTACTAATACATCTTTATCTTCTTCAACTATATCCATACCTACAGCTATGTCACCTTTTCTTAAGGTAATAGCTCTTACCCCTGTAGCTGATCTTCCCATAGGTCTTATATCTTTTTCACTAAATCTTATTGCAAACCCAGCTGCAGTTACTATAAATATCTCTGCATCTCCTCTTGTTTTCTTAATCTTTAGTAATTCATCATCTTCCCTTAAGTTTATAGCATTTAATCCATTCTTTCTTATAGAAGAGAATTCACTTAATGGAGTTTTCTTAATGATTCCATTTTTAGTTCCCATTAATAAATATCCATCATCCTTTAAATCCGCTATAGATATAACTTCTCTTACACTTTCATTAGGACTTAATGGTATAAGATTAATAAGATTTAGTCCTTTTGCTACTCTTCCTGCATCAGGTAATTCATAAGCCTTAAGCTTATATACTCTACCTAAATTAGTAAAGAATAATAAATTACTATGAGTTGATGTTACAAATATTCTTTCTATAAAGTCATCTTCCTTAGTTGTCATGGCTTGAATTCCTTTTCCTCCTCTTTTTTGTGAGGAGTATGCATCAGATGAAATTCTCTTTATGTATCCTGAATGAGTTAAAGTTATAACAACTTCTTCCTCTTGTATTAAATCTTCTATATCTATTTCATCTATTCTCTTTTCGATCTGAGTTCTTCTCTCATCTCCATACCTATTCTTTATTTCGTTTAACTCGTCTTTTATAATTTTTAGCACAAGCTCTTCACTTGTTAATATCTCTTTTAAATAATTAATTGTCTTTAAAAGTTCTGCATATTCCTCTTCTATTTTAGCTCTTTCTAATCCTGTAAGCCTTTGAAGTCTCATATCAAGAATGGCTTGAGCTTGTTTTTCAGATAATCCAAATCCACTCATAAGGCCATTTCTAGCTTCTTCTGTATTTTTAGAACCTCTTATTACCTTAATTACTTCATCTATATGATCTAGAGCTATTCTTAATCCTTCTAAAATATGGGCACGAGCTTCTGCTTTATCTAGCTCAAACTTAGTTCTTCTTCTTATTACTTCCTTTTGGAATTCTATATAATAAACCAGCATTTGCTTTAAATTTAAAACTTGAGGCTCATTATTTACTAGTGATAACATTATTATTCCAAAGGTATCTTGCATTTTTGTATGTTTATAGAGTTGATTTAAAACGATATTTGCGTTAGCATCTCTTTTAATTTCTATTACAACTCTCATACCATCTCTATCTGATTCATCTCTAAGATCAGAAATTCCCTCTATCCTTTTATCCTTTACTAAGTCAGCCATATTTTCTATAAGCTTTGCCTTATTTACTTGATAAGGCAATTCTGTTACTATGATTCTTTGTCTTCCCTTTTCTTCTTCTATTTCTGCCTTAGCTCTTACAAGTATCTTCCCTCTTCCAGTTTCATAAGCTTCTCTTATACCATTAGTTCCAAGTATTATACCTGCTGTAGGAAAATCAGGTCCCTTTATCTTAGACATTAAATCTAACACAGTAACATCAGGATTATCTATTAATAAGTGTATACCTTCTATTACTTCACCTAAGTTATGAGGAGGTATATTAGTAGCCATCCCTACGGCTATCCCAGATGAACCATTAACTAGCAGATTAGGAATACGTGAAGGAAGTACTAATGGCTCCTTTTCAGAACCATCAAAATTTGGTACAAAATCCACCGTATTTTTGTTAATATCTTTTAACATTTCTACCGCAATTTTACTCATCTTAGCTTCTGTGTATCTCATAGCTGCTGCAGAGTCACCATCTACAGATCCAAAGTTTCCATGGCCATCTACCATTGTATATCTTATAGAAAAATCTTGAGCCAATCTTACTAACGCATCGTAAACTGAACTATCTCCATGAGGATGGTATTTACCTAATACGTCCCCAACTATTCTGGCACACTTCCTATAACTTTTCTCTGGAGAAAGTCCTAATTCCTGCATAGAATATAATATTCTTCTATGTACAGGTTTTAGACCATCACGTACATCAGGAAGTGCACGACCTACTATAACACTCATAGCATAATCTATATAACATCGTTTCATTTCTTGCTTTATATCTACTTCTAAAACTTTACCTTCATTGAACATTAATTTCTCACCTTCCAACTATATATCAAGGTTAACAACTTTTTTAGCATTTTCTTGTATAAATTCTCTTCTAGGCTCTACCTTGTCACCCATAAGTATAGTAAATATTTCATCTGCTGCCATTGCATCTTCTACTGTAGCTTTAAGAAGAACTCTATTTTCTGGATTCATAGTTGTATCCCAAAGCTGCTCAGCATTCATTTCTCCAAGACCTTTATATCTTTGAATATCTGTATTATTATCTCTTCCACCCATCTCAAATAGTACTTTTTCTAGCTCTTTATCTGAATAAACATACTGTTCTTTTTTACTTTTAGCTATTTTATACAATGGTGGTTGTGCTATGTAAACATGCCCTTGTTCTACTAATTCTCTCATATACCTGTAGAAAAAAGTAAGTAGTAGTGTTCTTATATGCGCACCATCTACATCAGCATCTGTCATTATTATTATTCTGTCATATCGTATTCTTGAGATATCAAAATCTTTTCCAATTCCTGCTCCAAAAGCTGTTATCATCGATCGAATAGTATCTGAATTAAGTATTTTATCCAACCTTTGTTTTTCAACATTCATTATCTTTCCTCTTAAAGGTAAAATGGCTTGAAATCTTCTATTTCTACCCTGCTTTGCAGATCCACCCGCAGAATCTCCCTCTACTATATAAATTTCACATTCCTTTGGATCCTTTGATGAACAATCTGCTAGCTTTCCTGGTAATGCTGTATTTTCTAAAACAGACTTTCTTCTAGTAAGCTCTCTAGCCTTTCTTGCTGCTTCTCTTGCACGAGAAGCCGTTAATGATTTATCTATTATAGTTTTTGAAATTTGAGGATTCTCTTCTAGGAAAATAGATACACCTTCACCTACTATACTATCAACTATACCTCTAACTTCACTATTTCCAAGCTTAGTCTTTGTTTGTCCTTCAAACTGTGGATTAGTTAATTTAATTGAAACTACCGCTGTAAGACCTTCCCTTATATCTTCACCTGAAAAATTTTTATCATTTTCCTTTAAAAATCCAAATTTCTTAGCGTAATCATTAAATACTCTAGTTAATGCATTTTTAAAACCTGTTAAATGGGTTCCCCCTTCTACAGTATCTATATTGTTTGCAAAAGAAAATATATTTTCTGTATAGCTGTCATTGTATTGAAGTGCTATTTCTACTAGATAATCATCCTTATTACCCTCAATATAAATAGGTTCATCGTGTAAAGCTTCCTTATTTCTATTTAGATAAGTTACAAAGGATTTTATTCCTCCTTCATAATGAAATTCATCCTCTTTATCTACTCTTTCATCTATTAATATAATTTTAATTCCCTTATTTAAAAATGCTAGTTCTCTTAATCTTTGAGCTAATGTATCATAATCAAAATCAATTTCTTCAAAGATTTCAGGATCCGGCTTAAAATAAGTTCTAGTTCCATGTTTATCTGTAGGTTCTAACTTATCAAGACCTGTAATTGGCTTTCCTCTTTCATAGATTTGCTTCCAAATGTATCCTTCTCTTGCAACTTCAACTTGACAAGTTTCTGAAAGAGCATTTACGACAGAAGCACCAACTCCATGAAGGCCTCCTGAAACCTTGTATCCTCCTCCACCAAACTTGCCTCCTGCATGTAGTATAGTCATAATAACCTCTACTGTTGGTTTTTGCATTTTAGGATGCATACCTACAGGCATCCCCCTACCATTATCCTTAACTGTAATAGAATTATCTTCATGTATAAATACGTTTATTTCATCACAATAACCTGCTAAAGCTTCATCTATGCTGTTATCTACTATTTCATATACCAAGTGATGTAAACCTCTAAGGCTTGTGCTTCCTATATACATCCCAGGCCTTTTTCTTACTGCTTCTAATCCTTCTAAGACTTGTATCTGACTATCATCATATGCTTCATTGTTATTTTGTTCCATATATATCCTCCTTAGCCTTAAAGTTCATAATATATTACTTCTGATCGCTTATTTAAAGTAGACGATGAAATTGGAGATAGATATATTTTACTTTTTTTATCTACCTCTGCAATAATAAATGATTTTGGTTTTTCCTTAGTTATGCGATATATAAATCCATCCTCTTCGGCCATTCTTAAAAATTGTGCTGTATCTGAACTATACATACAAGTTTCTATATCAAAAATACCTATTACATCTTTTAAAGGCACTACAACATTTTCACCTAAATGTAAAAACACCAATATTCCTCCTTAATTTAGAGTATATAATTTCTTTCCATACATTTTCCATTAGTTACTGTAAAGATTTTCGAATCATCTTTTTTTAGATAATTTTTTATATCATTAAATCCAGTACATGTTATTATTGTTTGTATATTATTAATAGAGTTTAATATATACCTTTGTCTCTTGGAATCAAGCTCTGAAAGTACATCGTCTAACAATAGTACTGGGTATTCTCCTGCAATTTCTTTTATTATTTCTAAAGATGCAAACTTTATAGTTAAAACTGAAGTTCTTTGCTGCCCTTGAGAGCCAAAACTTCTTGCATCTATATCATTTATTTTAATAATAAAATCATCTCTATGTGGTCCCAAGGAAGTAGTTCTTTTTTCTAGATCCTTTTCCCTATTATTTATAATTGCATCTAGAAACTCTTTTTCATTGCATTCCATGAAATTTATAGATGAGCAATAAGAAAAGCTTATATCTTCCTTTCCAGATGTTATTTCCTTATGTATAACCTTACCCTTACTATTGAGATTTTTAATATAGGCTTTTCTGTCCCTCACAATAGCTGTTCCATAACTAGACAATTGCTCATCATATATATCTAGCATATTCATTAAAGATTCATTTTTATGTTTAATAACCATATTTCTTTCGTTTAAAATCTTATTATATTGAACTAAGTTATGATAATATGCTTTACTCAACTTACATAATTCTATATCTAAAAATTTTCTTCTAAAGGATGGAGATTCTTTTACAATTTTTAAATCTTCAGGAGAAAACATTACCACGTTTAATACTCCTAAAAGTTCAGAAATCTTATTTATCTTAATAGAATTTATATTAATTCCTTTCTTTCCCTCTTTGAAAACTTTTATTTCAATTTTTTTATCTAATCTTTCCTTTTCAACGTAAAGTTTTATATAAGCACTTTCTTCTTGCCAATTTATAAGTTCTTTATCTCTAATTGTTCTATGGGATTTTCCTATACTTGAATAATAAATACTTTCTAAAATGTTGGTTTTCCCTTGAGCATTATCTCCAATAAAAACATTGACATTTTTACTTAATTCTATACTTAACTCTTTATAATTTCTATAATTAATTAACTGTAAATACTTTATATACATACAAAACACCCATTATGTAATTATATCATAATATTTTCAATTCAGCTAAATATAAATAAAAGAGTTAAGATCTGCTTAAAATCATGCCTTTAACAAAGCCTTTATTTGAATATCTTAAACTCTCTTAACTCGTATTATATTAAACTATTATAAACTCTTCTCCATCTAATTCAATTTTGTCGCCTTTTGTTAACTTCTTCCCTCTTCTGGTTTCAATTTCTCCATTTACCTTTACCATTTCATTTTGAATATAATATTTTGCATCTGAACCTGTTGATATAGCCCCACACCATTTAAGAAAGGCATCTAGCTTTATTATATCTGTATTTATTTTTATTTCAATCATATCATTAATTCCCCTTAGTTATTTAATAATCTAACTGGTAATACAAGGTAAGTACAATTGTTTACTTCATTATTTTTTATAATACAAGGCGTTACACTGCTAGACAATTCCATGGATATTTCTTCTTCATCCATTATTTTCAAAGCATCAATTAAATACTTTGAATTAAATGCAATTTGCAGCGGCTGCCCTTGCAAAATTATGTTTAATTCTTCTCTTACCATTCCCAATTGAGAATTCGAAGTGATAATCATATTTTCTCCCTGTATATCTAATTTTATTAAATTCGTATTCCCATCCTTGCCCATTAATGATGCTCTTTCTATACATCCTAGTAATTCTGATCTCTTAGCTATTACTTTAAGATTATATTCATCTGGGATTATGGATTTATATTTAATAAATTCGCCCTCTAAAAGTCTTGATACTATTTTAGTTTCTCCTATTGTGAATAAAATATGATTTGGAGTAAATGTTATATTAACTTTTTCATCAGTTTCTTCTAGTATCTTAGATACTTCATTTAAAGTCTTCCCTGGTATTACAGCGCTTATTGTACTTTCACTATCAATATATTCAGATTTTACTGCCAATCTGTATCCATCAAGTGCTACTAAATTGAGTTTTTTATCCTTTATTTCAAACAATAATCCTGTAAGTATTGGGCGAGTTTCTTCTTGTGCTACAGCAAATATAGTTGATTTTATCATACTCTTTAGTATGCTTTGTGGAATTTGAACAATTGTATTTTCATTTATAGTCGGTAGTTCAGGAAAATCTTTTGCATTCATATGAATTAAAGTAAACTTAGATTTTTGACATATTATTTCTATTGAATTATTGTCCTTTGTAGTTATTTCAATTGTATCATTTGGTAATTTTCTTATTATTTCCCCAAATATTTTTGAGTCTACAACAATTTCGCCCTCTTCAATTATGTCTGCTTTTATTTTAGTTTCTATACTTAGATCAATATCTGATCCTGTTAATACAATAGATGATCCTAAAGCTTTTAATAAAATACCTTGTAATACAGGCATTGTTGATTTTCCTGTAACAGCCTTTTGGGCAATAGATATACCTTCTTGAAGATTGCTTTTTTCGCATGTAAATTTCATATGTAATCCTCCTTAATTATCAACACTAAATATTCTTCTTAGATAGAATAGATATAATAGATATTTATAGTAGTAATAGTAGTAGGGGCTGTGGAATTGTTGATAAGTGCCATCAGGCTAGATAAATCAACGAAAAATAAGAAAAAATAATTGTGGATAAGTTGTTCTGCGTCAACTAACTTTATCCACATAATTATATAAAATAAAAGTTTTTATTTTTATCCACAGCTATTAATAAAAAAATAATACACAAGTGTTAGCTATTTTTGAGTTATTTTCTTAGTTAGTTCACTAACCGCGTTTTGTAAGGACTCATCTTCCTTTAAACTTGAAGAAATTTTTTCATATGCATGTATAACAGTAGTATGATCTCTTCCTCCAAATTCTTCACCTATTTTAGGCAGTGAAGTATCGGTAAGCTTTCTACAAAGATACATGGCAATTTGCCTTGGGAAAGCTACATTTCGTGTTCTTCTTGCAGACTTAAAGTCTTCAACTCGCAAATTAAAATAGCTAGAAACTATATCTTGTATGGATTCTATAGTAACTTGCTTAGAATGCTTATTAGATATAATATCTTTAAGTGCTTCTGAAGCTAAGTCTACACTAATTTCCTTGTTTGTTAATGAGGAAAAGGCGACTATTCTAATTAATGCTCCTTCAAGTTCTCTTATATTAGACTTTATTTTAGTGGCTATGTATACTAACACTTCATTTGGAATACTTAAGTTTTCTACATCGGCTTTTTTCTTTAGTATTGCCATTCGAGTTTCAAAATCAGGTGCCTGAATATCTGCAATAAGTCCCCACTCAAATCTAGAACGAAGCCTATCTTCTAATGTAGGTATTTCTTTAGGTGGTCGATCACTTGATAAAATTATTTGTTTATTTGACTCATGTAAGTCATTAAATGTGTGGAAAAATTCTTCCTGAGTTCTTTCTTTTCCTGCTATGAATTGAACGTCATCTATTAAAAGTACATCTATATTTCTATACTTATTGCGGAATTCTACATTTCTATCATCTTTTATAGAATTAATAAGTTCATTTGTAAATTTTTCAGAAGAAACATATACAACCTTAGAGTTAGGATTATTATTAAGAATATAATGACCAATAGCATGCATTAGATGAGTTTTTCCCAGTCCAACTCCTCCGTATATAAAAAGTGGATTGTAAGCTTTTGCAGGGGCCTCAGCTACTGCTAAAGATGCTGCATGAGCAAATCTATTACTATTGCCTATGACAAAGGATTTAAAAGTATACTTAGGATTTAGCATAGCTGACATTTCATCATTTACAACTATATTATTATTTTTTTCAGGTATATTATTAGAAGGACTTTTTTCTAAGTCTATTACTTCTTCTGTAGATACTATAAATTCTACATTATATCTTTTAGAAGTTATAAGTTTTAAAGCATTAATAATGAGATCCTTATATCTACTACTCAAAATGCCTTTAGTAAAATCATTAGGGACACATAAATAAAAACAATCCGCTTCTATTTTTAAAGGAACAATGCTTTTAATCCAAGTATTAAAACTTACCTCTGTAAGCTCTCCTTTAATAATAGTTAATGCATTTTCCCATATATCTTTTAATTGGGCATTCATATTTTATCCTCCAGTTCAAAATATTAAATATTAAATTTAAATAGAAAATTCCCTAATTAACAGTAAATCTACAAATTTATACACATCATTATAGGTTGTTGACAATTATCAATAAAAATATTCACATGTTAGTATTTTTGTACATAGTTTTTTATTCAATTGTTTATCAACATGTGTTAATAAATAATTGATAACACTATTAACATATGAATAACTAGGTAAAAACAGGTCTAGAATATGTATTAGAAAGAATAAAACAAAAAATATAACAACTTATACACAGAGTTATCAACAAGTGTGGATAAGTTAAATATAAACAAAGGTTATCAACAGTCCTTTATTAATAATATCAAAACGCATATAGGTATTCAAGAAGTTATCCACAAAAAATAATTTTAAAATATTAACAAACCCTTTTTCTTGACAGAAAGGGTAGGTATATATATAATTTAATAGTAAAACTATAAATAAGGTAGTAAGTTAATTGCTATACACATTATACAAAAAGGGGGTGTAGCTCAATGTTTATGACATACCAACCAAAAAAGAAGCAGAGAAAGAAAGAACATGGATTTAGAAAAAGAATGAAGACTAAATCAGGAAGAAATGTTCTTCAAAGAAGAAGACAAAAAGGTAGAAAGAGATTGACAGCATAAGGCCGCATATTGTGGCCTTTTTCTGCAACCGCAAAAAAGGAGCAATAGATGATGAAGAAGTATAAGTTAAGAAAGAATGCAGAATTTAGAGTGGTATACAGAAGAGGAAAGTCTTTTTCTAATGAATTATTAGTTTTATATATGTATAAAAATTATAAAAATAAAGATAGTAGATTTGGCATATCAGTTAGCAAAAAAGTAGGTAAAAGTGTAGTAAGAAGTAGAGTTAAAAGGTTGATTAGAGAAAATGTACGTCTTAGATATAATAGTATAAAAGAAGGCTATGATTGTGTAATTATAGCAAGAAATCCTGCCAAAGATAAGGATTATCACCTTATAGAAAAGTCCTTGTTAAATTTGTTAGAAAAGGCAGGTTTAATTAAGAATTGAGAAGTATTATAATATTGGTAATTAAATCATATAGAAAGTATATTTCACCTCTTAAAAACCCATGCTGCAGGTTTTACCCCACTTGTTCTCAATATGCATTAGATGCTATCAATAAATATGGAGTATTAAAAGGAAGTTTTATGTCAATTAAAAGGATTCTAAGATGTAATCCTTTTAATCAAGGGGGATATGATCCTGTTGAATAATTTGACTGGAGGTTTATAATGAGTATTTTAAACAATGCGTTGATTCAATTCTTTGTTTTTATTCATCAGTTAGTAACGAGTTTTATTACAAATCCTAACTATTCTTATGGTATAGCCATTATATTAGTTACATTAATAATAAAGTTAATATTGTTACCGTTAAATATTAAATCAATTCGTTCTAGCGTAAGAATGAATGAAATACAGCCAGAAACAAAAAAAATTCAAGAAAAATATAAAAATGATCCACAAAAGTCCCAACAAGAAGTAATGAAGCTTTATAAGGAAAGAGGTATAAATCCATTAGGGGGATGTTTACCTATATTAATTCAATGGCCAATATTAATAGCCTTATATTATGTATTTAATAATATTACAGGAATAAATGGTGTGAGTTTTTTATGGGTAAAAGATTTAGCACAGGCAGATGTAGTGCTTGCAGTTTTAGCTGGAGCTACTCAATACTATGCATCATTATTGATGGCGCCTCCAGGAGATAGTCCTCAGGCTAAGCAAACTGGTACGATGAATATTAGTATGTCATTATTTATGATATTTATAAGCTGGAGGCTTAAATCAGCCTTAGTTTTATATTGGGTAATAAGTAACATAATTCAGATGGGTCAGACACTTCTTACAAAGAAATTAGAGGAAAGACATAAGGCACTTAATGCTTAAAGGGGGGCTTGCGGTATGAAATATATTGATATGACTGGAAGAACCATAGCTGAAGCTACAAAGAACGCTTTAAGGGAATTAAATGTTACAGAAGATAAGGTAAAGATAGATATTTTAGATCAAGGAAATAAGGGTCTGTTTAATTTAATTGGTTGTAGGCCAGCAAAGATAAGAGTTACAGTTAAAAAGGACTATATATCTGAAGCAAGAGAATTTTTAAGAGAAGTTTTAAATTCTATGGGCATAAAGGCTGAAATAAGAATTAGAGAAGAACAAGATGCTTTAAAGATAATTCTTGCAGGTCCTGAAATGGGTTTACTTATAGGATATAGAGGAGAGACATTAGATTCACTACAGTATCTTGTAAGTCTTGTTATAAATAAGGATCATGAAGAAGAGTATAAGAGAGTTATATTAGATACAGAAAATTATAGACAAAAGAGAGAAGAAACTCTTAAAAGGTTAGCTTTAAAGATAGCGAATAAGGCTAGAAGAACAAGAAAGGTTGTTAAATTAGAGCCTATGAATCCTTATGAAAGAAGGGTTATACATTCTGTTCTTCAAAATGACCCAGAAGTAAAAACATATAGTGAGGGAGAAGAACCTTATAGAAGAGTTGTAGTAGATTTAAAGAAAGCCTAATATGGCTTTCTTTTTAAATTTATAGTAAAATGAGTTAATTAGTTAAACATTATTAAATATGAGGTGAAACTTATGAAAGAGTTTGATACTATTGCTGCAATTGCAACAGTGCTTGGCGAAGGCGGTATTTCTATTATAAGAATTTCTGGAAGTAAGAGCTTAGATATTGTAGATAGTATTTTCAAGGGAAAAAATAATAGGAATTTATTAGATATAAGTCCATATAGCATGAGATATGGTTTTATAATAGAAAAAGAGACGGAAGATATATTAGATGAAGTTTTGGTAACGTATATGAAGGGACCAAGAAGTTACACTGCAGAGGATACAGTAGAGATAAATTGTCATGGTGGTGTTACGCCAACAAAAAGAATATTTCAAGAAATTATAAAGGCTGGGGCAAGAGTTGCAGAGCCAGGTGAATTTACAAAGAGAGCTTTTTTAAATGGTAGAATTGATTTAAGCCAGGCAGAGGCTGTTATAGATATAATAAGAGCTAAAACAGAATTATCCATGAAGTCAGCGGTACTTCAATCCAACGGTAGAATTTCTAAGGAGATAGATTCTCTAAGAAATAGGTTACTTCAGACTATAGCTCATATTGAAGCAACAGTAGATTTTCCTGAGGATGACTTGGAGGAAGTTACATCTAATCAAGTTAGTATCCAAGTTGAAAATATAATAAATGAAGTAAGTGAACTTTTAAGTACTGCAGATGAGGGTAAGATTTTAAGAGAAGGATTAAATGTAGTTATAGTAGGTAAACCTAATGTAGGAAAATCTTCTTTATTAAATGCTTTACTAAAAGAACAAAGAGCTATAGTAACTGAGGTACCAGGAACCACAAGAGATGTTATAGAGGAATATATAAATTTAGATGGTGTACCTATTAAGATAATAGACACAGCAGGAATTAGAGAAACAGAAGATATTGTTGAAAAAATTGGTGTAGAAAAATCAAAGGAAAAAATAATAGAAGCTGACTTAATTATTTTTATGATAGATTTAAGCAGGGAATTAGATGATGAAGATAAAGAAATAATGGATTATATACGAGATAAGAAATATATTGTTTTACTAAACAAAAGTGACTTGGAAAATAAAGTAGTTAAGCAAGATTTAGCAGGTTTAAATTTAAAATACATAATTGAAAGTTCAGCTAAAAGCGGCAAGGGACTAGATGAGCTTAAAGATTCTATAAAGGAATTGTTTTTTAAAGGGGAAGTAAAGAATCAAGATATAATTATAACTAATGCTAGACATAAGGAAGCACTAATTAGAGCAAAGGAAAGCTTAAGCTCAGCTCTAGATACGTTAAATAATACTTTAGCAATAGATCTATCATCTATAGATATAAGAGATGCATGGTCAAGGCTCGGAGAAATTACAGGCGATACATTAGAAGAAGATATTATAGATAAAATATTTTCAGAATTTTGTTTAGGAAAGTAGGGAGAGTATATGAAGTATTATGCAGGAGATTACGATGTAGTAGTAGTAGGAGCAGGCCATGCAGGCTGTGAGGCTGGCCTTGCAGCTGCTAGGATGGGATCCAAGGTACTAGTATGTACGATAAACTTAGATAGTGTAGGTATGATGCCTTGTAATCCTAATGTTGGAGGAACAGCAAAAGGACATTTAGTAAGGGAAATAGATGCCTTAGGTGGAGAAATGGGGATAAATATAGATAATACCTTTATCCAATCTAGAATGCTTAATACCTCAAAGGGACCTGCTGTGCATTCATTAAGAGCACAGGCAGATAAGCAGAAGTATTCTCAAAGAATGAAAAATGTTTTAGAAAGCCAAGAAAATTTAACAATGAAACAAATAGAAGTAGTTGCATTGGATGTAGAAGATGGTAAAATTAAAGGTGTGCTTACAAAAAATGGTGCGTATTATAACACTAAAGCTGTTATCCTTGCCACAGGAACATACTTAAAAGGTAAAGTGATAATTGGAGATGTAAGCTATAGTAGTGGACCAAATGGGTTATTTCCTGCGCAGGACTTATCACAAAGCCTTATAGACTTAGGAATAAGTTTAAGAAGATTTAAAACTGGTACTCCAGCGAGAATAAATAGAAGAACAGTAGATTTTTCTAAAATGATAGAACAACCAGGAGATGAAAAGATAGTTCCATTTTCATTTATGAGTGGAGAAATAACTAGAGATCAAGTTTCATGCTATTTAACTTATACAAACGAAAAAACTCATGGAATAATAAGAGAAAACATACATAGATCTCCGTTATATAACGGGTCTATAGAAGGAGTAGGACCTAGATATTGCCCTTCTATAGAGGATAAGGTAATGAGATTCCCAGATAAGGAACAGCATCAAGTATTCATTGAGCCTGAAGGAGAAAATACTGAGGAAATGTATGTAGGAGGTATGTCTAGTTCCTTACCAGAAGATGTCCAAATTGCAATGTATCGCAGTGTTCCTGGTCTTGAAAATGTAGAATTTTTAAGAACAGCATATGCAATAGAATATGATTCTATAGATTCTACACAATTAAAGTTATCCTTAGAATTTAAAGAAATAGAAGGGTTATTTGGAGCAGGCCAGGTTAATGGAAGCTCAGGGTATGAGGAGGCAGCAGCACAAGGACTTGTAGCGGGAATAAATGCTGCTTTAAGGGTGAGAGGACAAGAACCTTTTATACTACAAAGGTCAGATGCATACATAGGAGTTCTTATAGATGATTTAGTTACAAAGGGAACTAATGAACCATATAGAATGATGACTTCACGTTCAGAATATAGACTTTTATTAAGGCAGGATAATGCAGATTTAAGACTTACAGAAATGAGTTATCAAATAGGACTTGTTACTGAAGAAAGATACAAAAGTTTCATAAGTAGGAAGGAAGCTATAGAAGGGGAAATAGGCCGTATAAAAGCCCTTCAAATAACAAATAAAAAAGAGATAAATGAAATGTTAATATCCTTAAATTCATCAGAGTTGAGAAAACCAATAAGCTTATATGAGCTTATAAAAAGACCTGAATTAGATTATTTTAAAGTTTACGAATTAGATAAAGATAGAATTGAATTGCCGTATGAAGTACAATATGAAGTAAATACTATGGCTAAATATGAGGGATATATACAAAAACAATTAGAGCAAGTAGAACAGTTCAAGAAATTTGAGAAAAAGCTTATTCCATCTGAAATCAATTATAGTGAAGTGCATGGTTTGAGAATTGAAGCAGTACAAAAATTAAGCAAAATTAAGCCTATGAATATAGGGCAGGCATCTAGAATATCTGGAGTATCTCCAGCAGATATTTCTGTACTTCTTATTTATTTAGAGCATAAATATAGACTTTCAAAGTAATAAATTAATTTTAAATAAAATATAAATTACACTTATATATGAATTATATAATTCATATATAAGTGATTTATGGAGGATAAATATGCAATATTTCGATATACTTAAGGCTTCTTGTGAAGATATAAATATTGATTTTGATGAAAATAAGTATAATCAGTTAATACAGTATAAAAACTTATTACAAGAATGGAATGAAAAAATTAACCTTACTTCTATAACTGAAGATGAGGAAATAATAAAAAAACATTTTATAGATAGCATAAAAATATATAAGTTTTCTCCTTTAAAGGATATGAAAAGGATTATAGATGTAGGAACTGGAGCAGGGTTTCCAGGACTGCCTATTAAAATAGTCGATGAAAAAAAGCAAGTGGTTTTATTAGATTCACTAAACAAAAGAATAAATTTTCTAAATGAAGTTATTAATACACTTAAACTAGAGAATATCCAAACTGTTCATGGAAGGGCAGAAGATGTTGCAAAAGATAAAGGTTATAGAGAGTGCTTTGATGGTGTAGTTTCTCGTGCTGTAGCAAATATGAGTGTATTAAGCGAGTTTTGCTTACCATTTGTAAAATTAAATGGATATTTTATTGCAATGAAAGGGCCAGCTGTAGAGGAAGAAATTAAAGAAGCCAAAAATGCAATAAGTACTTTAGGAGGAAAGATAGAAGATATAATAGGAATCGACATAGAAGAAAGTGACTTAAGACATAATTTAGTTATTATAAAGAAGATAAAAGAAACCCCAGGTAAATATCCTAGAAAAGCTGGATTAGTTAATAAGAGTCCTTTAAGATAAAAATTTTATTTAATTATAGAAGGAATTTTAATGGTTAACAGAGAAATTTTAAATAAATGAAAGCACAAGAGGGATGGGTTAATATGGAACAAAAGGTTAGTTATATAAATACTGAATTGATTTCTCCTAATGTGTATCAACCTAGAAAGTTTTTTAACGAAGAAGCCATAGAGGAATTATCAAAATCCATAAAGGTTTATGGCATTATTCAACCTTTATCTGTAAGAAGGGTTAGTGAAGATAAGTTTGAATTAATAGCAGGAGAAAGAAGATTAAGGGCAGCAAAGAAGGCAGGTTTACAAGAGGTACCTGTTATAATTGTTGATGTGTCTAATAAGGATTCAGCAGCAATAGCATTATTAGAAAACATACAAAGAGAAGACTTGAATTTTTTGGAAGAGGCAGAAGCATACTACAATTTAATTAAAGAACATAATTATACTCAAGAACAGTTGTCGGAAATTATAGGTAAAAAACAATCTACTATAGCTAATAAAATAAGACTGTTAAGATTAACTTCTGGAGTTAGAAAGATTTTAATAGAAAATAATCTTACAGAAAGACATGCTAGGGCCCTTCTTAAGTTACCGGCAGAAGAGCTTCAAAAAAAGGTTTTAAGTGTCATAATTAAAAAAGGTTTAAATGTAAAGAAATCAGAAGAGCTTATAGAAAAAGAGTTAAATAAGTTAATAGAAAAGAGTTCTTCAAAAGAGGAAAGAAAAAAAATCAAAGGTATTTTTAGTCCTAAGGTTTATATAAATACTATTAGACAAGTATTTGATAAGTATGGTCTAAATGCACAGTATTCATCTCAAGATTCAGAAGAAAGTATTCAAATTATGATTACAATTCCAAAGAATAAATAATTCAATAATATTATAACAAATGTTTCACGTGAAACATTAAAAACTATGTGATGAGTGAAAATAACATTTTAGCACATAGTTTTTTTATTTTTATACAATTTTTTTAAATAAGTACTTTTTTTATATATTATATGACTATATAATAAAACTATAACTAATATTATGAGGCGGTGAATATGGTGAAGGTAATTACAGTATTTAATCAAAAGGGTGGAGTGGGTAAGACAACAACTAATATTAATTTATGTTCATACTTAGCTATGGAAGGATATAGAGTTCTTTCTATGGATATAGATCCTCAGGGTAATACCACTAGTGGATTAGGTTTCGATAAGAGAAAAATTAAAACATCTATTTATGATGTAATCACTGATGATACCTCTATAGAAGAGGCTATGATAAAATGTGAATTTGTAGATAATTTTTACATAGTTCCTTCAACTATGTCTTTAGCAGGAGCAGAAGTGGAAATAATAGATAAGGTTAATAGGGAAAAAATATTGAGAGAAAAAATAAAAAGTGTTGAAGGAAAGTTTGATTTTATATTTATTGACTGTCCTCCATCATTAGGGTTTTTAACTATTAATGCTTTAACTGCTTCTAATAGTGTATTGATTCCTATACAATGTGAATTTTATGCATTAGAAGGAGTTGGACAACTTGTTAATACTATTCAACTCGTTAAAAAGTCATTAAACCCCAATATTGATATTGAGGGAGTAGTCTTAAGCATGTTTGACAGTAGAACTAATCTTTCAAATGAAGTAGTTAGTGAAGTTAAAAAGTATTTTAAGAACAAAGTATATGATACAACTATTCCAAGAAATATAAGACTGGCAGAATCCCCTAGTTTTGGACTGCCGATAATGTTGTATGATAATAAATGTAAAGGTGCAGAGGCGTATGAAAAGCTAGCTAAGGAATTCTTAGAAAGGCAGGAGAATTAAAATATGAGTAAGAAGTTTGGATTAGGAAAGGGATTGGGGGCATTAATTCCTGAAGATACTTCAGAAGATAATCTCTTGCTAAATGGGATGCAAAAGATAGATATTTCGCTTATAAGAGCTAATAACACTCAGCCTAGAAAGAGCTTTGATGAAGAAAAAATAATGGAACTATCAGAGTCAATAAAACAGTATGGAGTTATTCAACCTATACTTATTACAAAAGATGATGATACCCATACATATACAATTGTAGCTGGAGAAAGAAGATGGAGAGCGGCAAAGCTTGCTGGGATCAAAGAAGTACCTGTTATTATAAAGGAGCTAAATAAAAAAGAGATTCTGGAAATTTCCTTAATAGAAAATATACAAAGACAGGACTTAAATCCAATTGAAGAAGCTAAAGCATATAAAAATCTTTTAGAAGATTTTAAGTTAACGCAAGAAGAATTGAGTAAAAGAGTTGGTAAATCTAGAACAGCTATTACAAATTGTATTAGACTTTTAAATTTAGATGAAAGAGTTCAAGACTATGTTATAGATGGAGTTTTAACTGAAGGGCATGGCAGAACATTGCTTGCTATTGAAAATAAGGAATTACAATATAAGATATCTCAGATGATTATAGATGATAAATTAAGTGTAAGAGAAACTGAAAAATTGATAAAATCACTAAACAGAGACAAAGAGAAACAAAGAAATAATAAGCAAATTAACAATATATATTATGAAGATATAAAAAATAAGTTAGAAGAGTTATTTGGTACAAGAGTAGTTTTGAATAGCAATAATGACAAAGGAAAGATTCAAATTGAATATTATTCTGAAGAAGACCTTCAAAGAATATTAGATATATTAAAACTTTAAGTAAATTATAAAATGTTTCACGTGAAACAATAACATGAAAGGAGATATTATATGGAAAGCTTAATTGCAGCACTAAATGAAGTTCAGCCCTTTATAATAATAGCTCTTGTGGCAATTGTAATTATATTAATTATAGCTATAGCTGTACAGGGAAAGGCAATAAGTAGATTAGAGGTAAAGTATAAAAGACTTATGAGGGGAGTAGATAATAAAAATTTAGAAAAAGTAATAACAAGTTATTTAGATAAAATAGATGAATCTGTAGAAAAAACTGAGCATATCAATGATTTATATAATGAGTTAAGTATCAAAATTAACTCATGCATTCAAAAGTTTTCAATTGTAAGATATAGAGCGTTTGAGGATGTTGGAAGTGACTTGAGCTATTCAATAGCCTTATTAGATAACAGTAATAATGGAATAATTCTTACTGGACTTTATGGAAGAAATGAAAGTACAACTTATGCAAAGCCTATAGATAAGGGTATATCAAGATATGAATTATCTGACGAAGAAGATCAAGTACTACAAGATGCAATGAATGATAATGAATAATATTTAAGCATAAGTATAAAAAATCTCGTTTGGGGTAATATTTACCTTAAAGGAGGTTTTTTACTATGGTAATATGTGTTTCTGAAGAACTTAATCATATATCAAATGAATTAAAAAAAAGAGGATATAGCATAATAAAATCCCTTGGAGAATGTAATTGTGATGTTATTATATGCAATCTAAAGGACGGGGGATTAAGCAAATTAACTATGGAACATACCTTGAAAAATGAGGGGATTCTTATAATAGACCTTGGAAGTAAAAATATAGATGAAATAGAAAACATACTCAATAATAGAACGGATAACTCCATATTTTAGATTGTTTTTTATATAAGGCGATGCTTAAATCATATATGATAATAATTAAGTTAAAACTATAAATTATCATAAATTATTAAGAATCGCCTTATATTTTAAACAGTTATAAATATTAATTATTTAAAAGTACCGTTTTACTTTTTTCAATCTTTTTACCACCTATGGTTTTAAGTACAGAATGATATATACCTTCAGATATGGTTTCAGCTAACTGCATAACCGTATAAAGACGAGTGTTTTGAAGAACCATAAATTCTAGAGAACCAGAAATATTTACAATTCCTGTTATACTTAGATCACCAATCTCAGGCAAGTTCTTATTCATAGCTGAGCCAGGGCTCAATGGCTTTTCTTCAACGCAAACCTTACCTATGTTTTGAATACTTCCAAGACAAGCGTCTATGGCTATTATATATGGATTTTTAAATTTCATATGTATTTCTTCAATTGTTTCACATAAGTTTTTAGCGTGAACTGGGTTTTCCAGGTTTCCGTAAATATAGAAATTCTCCCTAGTTAAGAATTTAAGTTTGTGTCCAACTAAAGGACCTAAACTATCACCTGTAGAACGATCAGAACCTATGCATAATACAACAATAGTTTTATTAGATTTTACTACAGGACTTAAGAATTCAGTTAAGGTATCTCTTAAAGAAAATATAGAAGATGTAACAGATGAATCAAACATAACTTTTTTTTCCATATAAGCAAAACCTCCTGTTTAGGATTATATCCAAACGGAGGTTTATTATACATAAATTATAATACATCTACAGATTTTAATACTTTGTAAAAAACTACTAAGAAGATACAAAAAAACATTCCTGAAATACCATTTACCTTTAATCCTATAAATATAGCAGCAATTACTGATACCGGATGCAATCCTAATGAGGCAGATACTATTTTAGGCTCCACTATTTGTCTCACTACAGTTACAACTATATACCATATTAATATTCCAAAGGCAGTAAAGTAATTTTTAACTATAAAGAAGTAGATTAAAGCTAATGGAATATATATGCCGCCAACTCCAAGTACAGGAAGAATATCAAATATAGCAGCTACAACACTTAATATACCAGAATACTTTACTTTTAAGACTGTAAAGCCAATTAGTGTCTCTATAAATGTAATACAGATAACAAGCAAATAAGACATAGCATAATTTGTAAGCATTCTTTTAGCTTCATGAATTATATGAATAAGCCTATCTGAGTTCTCATTTTCTAGAGCGTGCAAAAACTTAGTTTTCGCAGAGGATAAGTCTCTTGTAAAAAAGTATGTTGATATTAAAGTAAATAATACTACCATAAAAACAGAAGGTATATACCCTAAAAATGATATAGCACCTTGTATTATCTTACCTGTAATTAATACAGTTAAATTAGAAATTTTAGATATATAAGATGATAAGTTTTTCTCTATAGCATTTATAATAGATGGATCTAAATTATTATAATATTGTTCTAAATCTTGAACAAGATAGTTTATGTTATTACTATTAGTATTTAAATATAGCTGAATATTTTTAGCTAATTGTATGGCTTCTTTAGTAAGAGTAAAAATCACAGTATATAAGAGAGATAAAATCACTGTGAAAAAAAACAATGTAGCTAGTAAAGAAGATATAGAGTTCTTTATCTTGAATTTTTTGCATATAAATCTACTTGGTTTTCTTAATATAAGTGCAAAAATTAATGCTAGCACAAAGGGTAAGGTAAACTGTAGGGTTTTAAAAAATGTTATAAATACAAGTGTATAAATTATAAAGAACAATATTGTTCTATCGAATCGTTGTAAAAACCGCCCCATTATGTCACTCCCTTTTTAACAGTTTATATAGTGAATTTATAGTATAGTCAATATGTTCCTTGGTATTAAATAATCCTAAACTAAACCGTAAGGTTCCAGTAGGAAAGGTTCCTATTGTTTTATGGGCTAATGGAGCACAATGGAGCCCCGTTCTTGTCATAATGCCAAAATCTCTTTCAAGTAGCATACCAAGTTCAGCAACATCAATTTTAGAAGATGTTACAGAAATGGTAGGAACATACTTTAAGTTACTATTATATCCTATAATACTTATATTATCTATATTTAAAAGCTCTTCTATAAATATTTTGAATAAGTTATGTTCTGTGTTTTCTATGTTTTTTAATCCAAAGTTTTCTATAAATTTCAAAGAAGAAAGTAATCCTACTATACCAGGCATGTTTAATGTGCCGCTTTCAAATTTGTCTGGTAAGAAGGTAGGTTGTTCTGTATTAAAAGATTCGCTACCTGTTCCGCCTTCTATAAAAGGTGACATTTCATCATTAAACTCATCTGTAAGTAAAAATCCGCCTATCCCTTGGGGACCTAGTAATGATTTATGCCCTGTAAATGCTAATGCACTACAATTAAGGTCTTTAAAGTCTAAATTTAAATTTCCTGCTGTTTGAGCAGAATCTATAATAAAGTATATATTCTTTTCTTTGCATATATCACCTATTTCTGTAATTGGCTGTACACTACCTATTACATTAGAAGCATGAGAAAGAATAATCAATTTAGTATTTTCTTTTATTGTTTCTTTAAGCATATTTATATCAACAATACCACTTTCATTACAAGATATTATGTCAACTTCAATGTTTTTAGATCTTTGAAGGGATGCAAGAGGTCTTAATATTGAGTTATGCTCCATTGAAGTAGTAATTATGTGCCATCCATCTTTTACAGATGATTTTAGTAAAGTATTTAATGATGTAGTAATGTTTGGTGTGAAAATTACATTTTCTAATTTATCAAAGTTAAAAAGTTCAGCAAGTTTTAATCTACAGTCAAAAACAATTTCACTACTCTTAATTGAGTTCTTATAGGCACCTCTCCCGGGATTTCCCCCTACTTCTGTCATGTATTTTATCATAGAATCTGTAACTTCATTGGGCTTTGGAAAGGTTGTAGCTGCATTATCTAAATATATACTTATAGTAATCACCATCCTAATTATCTAATAAATTTTGTATCAATATATTTTTAAAAATAAATTCATATTTAAAATTATTTACAAAGTTATAGTATAATAAAAGTGTTAAATATATTATAAGGTAATTACTATTAAATTTACAAGGTAGAGGTGAAAAAAATGGATAATATAATAAATTGCAAGGGACTTAATTGTCCAGAACCTGTAATTAATACAAAAAAGTATTTTGATTCTATTAGCCAAGGAGAAGGTACAGTAATAGTAGATAATGAAGTTGCTAAAAACAATATAATAAAGTTTGCTAAAAATAATAACTATTTATCAGAAATAGTAAAGATGGAAAATGAATTATACTATATAAAAGTGGTTAAAGAAGTAGAGAATACAAAAGATAAAAATTTACTAAATGATGGGTATACTATTTTAGTTACTACAGATAAGCTCGGAGAGGGAAGTGAAGAATTAGGAAAGATATTAATGAAAAGCTATTTTTATGCTGTTTCAGAAAACGATAAGCTTCCGACAAATATAATATTTTTAAATAGTGGTGTTTTTCTTACTACAGAAGGATCTGAAGTATTAGATATTTTAGAGGCTATGAGTAAAAAGGGTGTAGCTATTTCAAGTTGTGGAACATGTTTAGATTTTTATAATCTAAAGGATAAGTTAAAATTAGGTGAAATTTCTAACATGTATTTTATAGTAGAGAAAATAAGTAATTCTAGCAAAGTGATAAAGTTGTAAATGGAGTGATAATAATGACACAGTATTATGTTTTAGTTTTTAAAAATACACTTGACTCAATAAAAGCAGAAAAATTTTTAAAGGAAAATAGCATAAATATGACTATAATGCCTACCCCTACAGGAATTACTCAAAGTTGCGGCATAAGCATTAAAGTAAATCCAGATGATATAAATAAAATAAAAGAATTAATAACAGAAAATAAGCTCACTGCAAAGGCTATATTTGGAAGAGAGCAAAGTGCATATAGGAGAATATATAATAATGAAGAATAATGCTTTATAATTATCAGGGAGGAATATATAGTGTTTAGTTTTAGCAATATAAGTAGTTTTTTAGATAAATTAGGCATATATGGAGCAATTTATACAACTATTAAGGTTTTAATCATACTTATTTTAATGTATTTATTAAGAAAAATAGGAAATAGCGTAATAAATAGATTTGTAAGCAAACAAAGTAATATGAGGTTTTCGTTAAATGAAAAGAGATCTAAGACTTTAGGGGCAATACTTAAGAGTATATTGAAATATTCAATATATTCTATAGGAATATTTATAATTGTAGAGATGTTATTTGGAATTAGAGGAATTACCTTTGCAAGTTTTGGTGGTGTAGCCATAGGTCTTGGAGCTCAAAATCTTATAAAGGATGTAATAAATGGATTTTTTATATTATTTGAGGATCAATATGCTGTGGGAGATTATGTTACCATAGAAGACAAGGCTGGCATTGTAGAAACTATAGAACTTAGAATAACAAGAGTAAGAGATTTCAATGGAGACTTACATATACTTCCCAATGGTATTATAAGTAATGTAACAAATCATTCTAGAGGAAATGTAAGGTTTCTTCTTGATATAAGTATTTCAAATGATGAAAGTTTAGATAAAGTAATCAATATGATAAAAGAAATATGCAAGGAATTTAAGATAGAAAATAAAAACATAGTAGAAGGGCCGAAAGTTGTAGGAGTTACAGCAATGAATGAAACTTCATTTACTATAAGAGTAGTAGGAAAGTCTAAGCCTTTAACACATTGGGATGTTGAAGTAGAATTAAGAGAAAAAATAATGCATTTATTAGATAGAGAAAATATTAAGAGACCATATACTAAAATGAAAATAATAAAGGAGGAACAAAATGGTTAAAATTTTTAATTTGGGAGATATTGTTGAAATGAAAAAAGATCACCCTTGCGGAAGTAAAGAGTGGGAAATTATACGAATGGGAGCAGATATAAAAATAAAATGCTGCGGATGTGGAAGAATAATAATGCTTCCAAGAAGTAAATTTGAAAAGGATATGAAAAAGGTAGTAAAATGTAGCAACGAAGAAAATAAAGAAGATATTTTAAAATAGATATAAAAACTATTGATTTTTATAAAAATAGATGATAAAATATATCGGTAGTCCCTGCTGTGAAAATCACAGCCGTAAGTCCAAGGGGAGGAGGTGAAATCTAATGAGAAAATATGAAACTATATTTATACTTAATCCATCATTAGATGAGGAAGCAGTTAAAGCAACTGTGGAAAAATTTAAAGGTGTTATTGAAAGCAATGGTGGAGCAGTAGAAAATGTTGATTTCTGGGGAAGAAGAAAATTAGCTTATGAAATTAACAAAATCAGCGAAGGTTATTATACATTATTTAACTTCAACGCTGGCCCAGAATTACCAAAAGAATTAGATAGATTATTTAGAATCAATGATTCAGTTATAAGACATATAATAGTTAAAGATGAAAAATAAGGTGTGGTGCTAAAATGAATAAAGTAGTTTTAATAGGAAGGCTTACCAAAGATCCAGAGTTAAAATTTACTCCTGGAAATGGTACAGCAGTAGCCACCTTTACATTAGCTGTCGATAGAAGATTTTCTAAAGATGGTAATAGAGAAGCGGACTTTATCCCTGTAGTGGTATGGGGAAAACAAGCAGAATCTACAGCTAATTACATGAGCAAAGGTAAACTTATGGGAGTTAGCGGTAGAATTCAAACAAGAAGTTATGAAGCTAAGGACGGAACTAGAAGGTACATAACCGAGATAGTTGCAGAAGAGGTTCAATTTCTTGAATGGGGAAACAGACAATCTACGGCAGACCAAATCAATGGAGGCTACCCACAGACTGGTATGCCAGGAGGATTTGATGGTTCCTATTCCGATGATATCACTCCTATAGATGATGGAGAGATACCATTTTAATAATAAAGGAGGGTTGAAAAATGAGCAGAGAATCTGGTAGAGATAGAGATAGAGATAGAGATAACGGAAACAGAAGATCTTCTGGAAAAATGAGAAGATCAAGAAGAAAGGTTTGTATGTTCTGTGTAGACAAAGCAGAAAGCATTGACTACAAAGATATAAACAAATTAAGAAAGTATATAACTGAAAGAGGAAAGATTCTTCCAAGAAGAATTTCCGGAACTTGTGCAAAACATCAGAGAGCACTTACAGATGCAATAAAGAGAGCAAGAAACATAGCTTTATTACCATTCACAACAGAATAATAAAGTTTATATAGATTGCTTAAAGAAAGGATTTATCCTTTCTTTTTTTTATATACAATATAAATACATAATGAGCTTTAATCGATATATAACCTTGTGCAATAAAGGATTATAAATGGTAAAATGGAATATAATTATTGTAAAATATTTATAGTAAACTTATAATTATATTATGTGTATAACTTTAGATAACCGGGTTTTAGTAAAAAGGAATTAAAAGAGGTGAAAACATGAAAAAGGATGATTTTAATATAATGCATAACATAAAAGTAATAGAGGAACTAAAGGCAGAACTGTTATGTTTAATAGGAGATTTTTTTAGATTATTAACTCGTGGAAGTAATGTAGCTCAAGAAGCTATACTTGACTGCATTGCAGGGTCAATAACAGTATTATATATATTAGCAGAAAGACTTGGATATTCTTATACTGCAGTGGATGAAAATATGAAAAGAAAATTAAAGATGGGAATACTCGAGGAAGATAAAGTAGAAAAGGAAAATAAGGATTTAAGTAGATTATATTCCCATCTTAAGGAAAGGCAGTAAGGTGGAATAATATGAAAGATCAAAAATATGCTACTAAAAGTACTGTAGAAGCGGGAATTATGACATGTATTATTTTAATTTTAATGTTAATAAATATATACATGCCTATATTTTCATATGTATTAAAGTTTATTCTTCCAATCCCAGTAACATTGCTATATTTAAGACATAATTCAAAGGTTACATTTACAGCTTTAGCTGCAAGTGGTATATTAATTTCTTTAATTAACAACCCGCTATCCGGATTAACTAGTGCAATAATGTTTGGTCTTACAGGTATTGCATTAGGTTATAGTATAAAAAGAGAACTAAGTGTACCTACCACTATAATGCTTTTAGCATTGGCATCTTTAATAGGATCTGTTATTGACTTTACTGTATATATAACATTAATTAGTGGAACAAGTGTAACAAAATTTATGAGTGAAGTTGTTAGGACTATAAATGAATCTATGAATATGAGTATAAGTTTTTACGAGAAAATGGGAATGCCATCAGAGCAAATTAAGATGTTTAAAAGTATGATAGGTATTTTTACAGTAGATTATATGATGAAGCTTATACCATCAGCTCTTCTTATTTCTTCGGTTATATTTGCATTTTTAAGTTATATAATTACTCGATTAATACTCAGAAAATTAGGATATAATATAAAGGAAATGCCTAAGTTTTCCAAGATGTATATTGATATAAGATTTGTAACAATATTAGCTATAACAATGCTTATAGGAATAATACTTATAAGGTTAAATATAGCTGTAGGGGAGTATATATCGATTTCCTCAGAGTTAATGCTTTTGTATACATTTTTATTTGATGGAATAGCACTAGTAACTTATTATCTCAGTAATAAATTAAGTTTATCCAAGGGAGTTATTGTTGCATTAATAGTATTTACAACAGTTTCTCAATTAGCAATTGTGTATATAATACTTGGAGTAATAGATATCATTGCAGATTTTAGGAAGCTTGACCCAAATAGGATTTGGAAAACAAGTTAATGGGGGTCCCGTATGGATAATAATTATAATTATTTTTTTACTACCAACAAAATTTATATGATAATGATAGCTATATTGGTTATGTTTGTAAGTTATTATAATTATATAATTGGTTTATTAGCTAGCTTTATATATATTGGTCTTATAGTATACAATATAAGAACAAATAAAACTAAGAAAAACAAGTGGAAAAAGTTTATAGAAAATTTTTCTTTAAACATGGATAATGCCACTAGAAATACATTGGTAAATTTACCTTTTCCAATGCTTATAATAGGAAAAAAGGGAAATATATTGTGGTATAATCAAAATTTCTCCCAAGTTTTAAGTAACCAAGATATACTAGATAAAAATATAAATGATTTTATAAAAGAACTAAATATAAGGCAAGTATTAGAAGGTAAAAAAAATTCATTTAAATATGTAAAACTACAGGATAGTTACTTCGATATTTATACTAATATAGTTGAAGGTAATGAAAGTAAGGTAAGTAATAAAGAAAAGATGATTCTTGTATACCTATATGATGTAACAGATTTTTATCATATGATGACAAGTGTTGATGAAAATAAGGAAACTGTAATGCTTATTGAGGTAGATAATTTAGATGAAGTGATAAAAAGTACTGAAGAAGATAAGAAACCTATTTTGATAGCAGAAATAGAAAAAGTTATTAATAGCTATTCTCAAAATCTTAATGCTATGTCAAAAAAATACGATTCAAATAAATATGTATTATCTGTTCAAAACAAGTATATTCAAAAAGAAATGGAAAAAAAGTTCGATGTCTTAGATAATATACGTGAAATAGACATAGGAAATAAGCTTACAGTAACTTTAAGCATAGGTATAGGACGAGGTGGAAAAAATCCTATAGAAAATCAAAAGTTTGCAGCATCAGCTAAAGATTTGGCCCTTGGAAGAGGGGGAGATCAAGCGGTTGTAAAAAATGGAGAGAAACTTTCCTTTTATGGAGGAAAAACTAAGGAAGTAGAAAAAAGAACTAAGGTGAGAGCTAGAGTTATAGCTCATGCTCTTTTAGATCTTATAAATGAAAGTAGTGCAGTTCTTATTATGGGTCATGTAAATATGGATATAGATTGTCTAGGAGCAGCAGTTGGTATTTATAGTACTGTTAATTCTCTAAATAAGCAATGTAATATAGTATTAGATGAAGTAAATAACAGTATTAAAATAATAATGGAAAAACTTAAGAATGAAAAGGATTATAATAATGCATTTATAAGTACAATTGATGCTATAGATAAGTTAGATGAAGATACATTACTTATATTAGTGGATGTTCATAGTAAGGGCTATGTGGAAGATATAAGATTAGTAGAAAAGGCAAAGAAAACGGTTATAATAGATCATCATAGAAAGTCCTCTAATTTTGTAGAAGGAACTTTATTGAGTTATATAGAGCCATATGCTTCATCTACTTCAGAAATGGTAACAGAAATGATACAATATATGAGTGACAAGCCACAATTAAAGATATTAGAAGCTGAGGCTTTGCTTGCAGGAATATGTGTAGATACAAAAAACTTTTATTTTAAGACAGGGGTAAGGACTTTTGAGGCTGCCTCTTTTTTAAGAAAGTTAGGTGCTGATACCATAGATGTTAAGAAGTTATTTTCAGATGACTTAGACACTTATTTAAAAAGATATGAGATAATAAAGTCAGCTGAAGTAATAAATGGAATTGCCATATCAATATGCCCGCCGGATATAGAAAATATTGTATTAGCTGCACAAGCAGCGGATGAACTACTAAATATTACAGGTATTCATTCATCATTTGTTTTTGCTAAAATAGAAGATGATATACACATAAGTGGTCGTTCCTTAGGAGATATAAATGTGCAGGTAATACTGGAAGCTTTAGGTGGTGGTGGGCACATGACTATGGCAGGAGCTAAATTAAAGTCTAATACAATAGAAGAAGCTGTAGAAAAATTAAAAAATGCTATAGATAAATACTTAAGGGAAGGTGACTATAAATGAAGGTAATATTATTACAAGATGTTAAAAAGTTGGGAAAGAAAGGTGATGTAGTTAATACATCTGATGGATATGCAAGGAATTTCTTATTTCCAAGGAAATTAGCAATAGAGGCAAACGATTCTAATATGCATGTGTTAAACAATAAAAAGGAAGCAGAAAGAAGACAAAAGACTGCAGAAATAGAACAGGCACAAAAGTTAGCTAAAGAAATACAAGGCAAGGAAATACTTATTAAAGTTAAAACTGGAGAACATGGAAGATTATTTGGGTCCATAACAGGTAAAGACATTTCAGAGGAGTTAAAGAAAAAGTTTAATATAGATATAGATAAGAAAAAGATAGTAGTTGATATTATAAGACAGTTAGGAACTTATGAGGTAGAAGTAAAAATATACCCTGAAATTTCTACAAAGATTAAAGTTGTTGTGGACCATCAATAAGGAGGATATGAGTTGAAATCTCAATTTGTTGGTGAATTTGAAAAGGATATAGTTGATTCTCTATCCATGGAAACACAAGTAAATGTGTTGTGGGAAATGCTGGGCAAAATAGTAGATGAAAAAACTATAAAATCACGAATAGTTAAATATAAGTTGCAAAAATATATCAGTGGTGTAGATCCATATAAAAGGTTATATGCCTTAAATAAGATAATAAGTGATGGAAAAGGTATAGAAATCGTTCCAGATAAAAAAAGTGTATATGACGCTCTTCAAAATACAAATGAATGGATATCACAAATACTTGCTAAAAGATATGTTCAAAGTAATATTGAGAAAGAAGTGGAAACTCTTTTAAATGAGAAGCAAGAAAAATATATAGACGAGATAAGGCTTGGAATAATTAAAAAGCAAAAGGGACCAGAAAATGCAAAGACACTTAAAAAGTATGCTCAGTTAGAAGTTTTGGATTCACAAAAGCTTACTAAAAATATTCAATCTCTTTTAAGACCAGAGTGTTTTGATGAGATTGTAGGTCAGGAAAGGGCTATAAAATCATTGCTTTCTAAAATTGCATCGCCTTACCCTCAGCATATAATACTCTATGGACCTCCAGGAGTAGGTAAAACTACTGCTGCAAGATTGGCCTTAGAAGAAGCAAAGAAAATGAAGAATACTCCATTTAAAGAAGAGTCAAACTTTGTTGAAGTGGATGGTACTACTTTAAGATGGGATCCTAGAGAAATAACTAATCCCTTACTTGGATCTGTTCATGATCCTATATATCAAGGAAGTAAGAGAGATTTAGCAGAAATCGGAGTACCTGAACCAAAGCCAGGCCTGGTAACAGAAGCTCATGGAGGAGTTCTATTTATTGATGAAATAGGGGAACTAGACAATATACTTCAAAATAAGCTTCTTAAGGTTTTAGAAGATAAAAGAGTTGAGTTTTCATCTTCTTATTATGACCCAGATGATGAAAGTACACCTAAGTATATTAAATACTTATTTGATAAAGGGGCTCCTGCAGACTTTATACTTATAGGAGCAACTACTAGGGAACCTGAAGAAATAAATCCTGCCTTAAGATCAAGATGTACTGAGGTATATTTTGAGCCGTTGACCCCGAAGGATATAGAAATTATAATTGAAAATGCAGCAAAAAAGTTAAATATAGAAATGGAAGATGGATTAGCAGAAATTATAAGTAGATATACCATAGAAGGAAGAAAAGCAGTAAATATACTTGCAGATGTATATGGATATGTACTATACAAGAATAATATAGATGCTAATGAAAAAGTAAGTATATCACTAGAGGATTTAAAACAAGTTATATCCATAAATAGGCTTACTCCGTATGAAGAAGTGCAAAATGGAGATAAGTATGAAATAGGTCACATTTATGGACTAGGAGTTAGTGGATATATAGGTTCTACCATTGAAATTGAAGCAGCTGTATTTGATGCTAAAGAAAAAGGACAAGGCAAGGTAAGATTTAATGATACTGCAGGTTCTATGGCTAAGGATTCAGTATTTAATGCTGCATCTGTAATAAGAAAGATAACCGATAAGGATATGAGTGATTATGATATACATGTAAATATAATAGGTGGAGGACGTATTGATGGTCCTTCAGCAGGTGCTGCTATTACTATGTGTATAATAAGCTCGCTGTTAAATAAACCTATAAAACAAGATATTGCAATAACAGGAGAAATATCTTTAAGAGGAAAAGTTAAGCCTGTAGGGGGCATATTTGAAAAAATATACGGTGCTAGAAGAAAAGGTATAAGACAAATTATAATACCTAAGGACAATAGTAAAGAAGTCCCTGTGGGTTTAAAGGATATAGAAGTAAAGGCAGTAGAAGATATAGAGGAATTAATGAAGCTAGTGTTTAAAGACTAAGGAGAGATGAGGTTTGGATACATCAGTATTAAGAAGCATGCCCCATAATTTAGAGGCAGAACAAAGTGTGCTTGGTTCCATGATCATAGACAAAACCTCAATAGCACAATCAGCAGAAGTTTTACAAGCCTCAGATTTTTATAAAGATGCTCATCAAGTAATATTTAATGCAATAATGGACTTATATCAAAAGGATACAGCGGTAGATTTGATAACTCTCACAGAACATTTGCAATCAAAGGAGAGACTTGAAGATGCTGGAGGAATAACTTATATAAGTCAGGTTTGTACTTCGGTTATCTCTACAGCTAATCTTCAATCTTATATAAAGATTGTTAAAGATAAATCTACACTAAGGAAACTTATACGTGCATCTACTGATATTATAGAACAAAGTTATAATAAGCAAGATGATGTAGCTTCTGTTGTAGATATAGCAGAAAAAAAGATTTTTGATATAGGGAGTAACAGAGATACAAGTGAGTTTGAGGCCATGAACACTGTACTTGAAAGAGGATTTTTAGAAATAGAACGACTCTTTAATAATAAAGGCGGTGTAACAGGCGTACCTTCAGGTTTCCCTGAGCTGGATTCTAAAACTTCTGGTTTTCAAAGAGGAGATATGGTGCTAATTGCAGCTAGACCTTCTATGGGAAAGACAACTTTTGCCCTTAACTTAGCAGAATATGCAGCACTTAGAGAAGGAAAAAGTGTGGCTGTGTTTTCACTGGAAATGTCTAAGGAACAGCTAGCATATAAACTCCTATGTTCACAAGCTAATGTAGATATGTTAAAGCTTAGAACAGGAAATTTGGAGGATAAGGATTGGGAAAGTATAGCAAAAGCATCAGGACCACTCTCAACAGCTAGAATATTTATAGATGATACCGCAGGTATCTCTGTTATGGAAATGAGATCTAAATGTAGAAAGTTAAAGATAGAACATGGAATAGATTTAATACTTATAGATTATCTACAGCTTATGTCAGGAAGCAGGGGTAATGAAAGTAGACAACAAGAGGTATCTGAAATATCTAGATCTATTAAGGCACTGGCAAAGGAAATGCAATGTCCTGTAATAGCATTATCTCAGCTTTCTCGTGCTCCTGAACAAAGAACAGATCATAGACCAATGTTATCTGACTTAAGAGAGTCAGGTTCTATAGAGCAGGATGCGGATTTAGTTATGTTCTTATATAGGGATGAGTACTATAATAAGGAAACTGAAGAGAAAAACGTAGCAGAATGCATTATAGCTAAACAAAGAAATGGTCCTACTGGAACAGTTAAACTGGCATGGTTAGGGCAATATAGTAAGTTTGGTAGATTAGATGTTATACATCAAGAATAAGAAACAAGTAGGGATTACCTACTTGTTTTTTTAATTCATGAATTGATGTAAATGTATAATTATGGTAGTATATATATGGAGTATGCTCCTGTAGCACAGTTGGTAGTGCAACTGATTCGTAATCAGTAGGTCGCAGGTTCGATTCCTGTCGGGAGCACCAAGTTATTGAAATTTAAGGGGGATTTTTAGCAATAAAGCAATTATTAAATTTAACTTAATATATAAACTTATCACCATAAAAGCCGGGTTTTGTATTATAATATAGTCATAGCTTGTACTAACTTATATAAAAAAATGGAGGCCGGTTATGGTTAAAGAGTTAAAGCGTATTAATTTATTTTTTATTATTTTAATGGCATTTAGCATGGTTATGTATTTCCCTGTTAATAAGGTTAAGGCAGGAGATAATAATACAGTAATTATAAGTGATACTCAAGGAGATAATGAGAATGCGGTAATTACTAATGATGTTAAAGAGCCTAACACTACTGAGGAGATTCTAGAAAATCCAGGGCAAGAAAATTCTATATTAAAAGATGCAACAATAGAAATAGATAAGCAAAGGATTTTTGAAAAGGATAGGGCAGTACTTATTATAAAATCTGCTTATGAGAAAGAAGTTCAATATAAGGTCGTATTGCAGTCAATAGATAAAAATGAGTGGAAAGATATTACGATTAATTATTCAGAAGGCATTAAGACTAAGGATAGTTATGTTAAGGTAATGCCTCAACTTTTATCAGGTAAATATAAGGTATATGTCTTTGCTAAACTTTTAGATTCAGAAGGAACTAAATCCATGCAAATTGGAGCTGCAGAAGTTAAATATGAGGATTTAAAAGTACTAGATGTAACATCTGAGCAAGATATATTACCACAATTAAAGGCTAACTTAAGCTCAAGCAGTGTATACGAAGGAGATAAAATAACATTAAGATTAACTTCTAACCTTAATGATTATGTTCAATATAAGGCTTTTATATATTCAAATAGTAGTAAAAAGTGGTCTGAAGTAACTTCAGCATACTCAACTGCATATTTAGGAACTCAAGAATCAAAAATAGAAATAAGTAATCTTGCTTTAGGAGATTATAAAGTACAGATTAGGGTAAAAAAAGCTAATATACCAGGAAAGTATAAAGATTCATTAGGAGATTATGATTCATTACAGAGTTATGATGTTAAAGTTGTAAAGAGGCCGGCACCACCTAAGCCAGCATATCCAGAAGCACCTAAAATTGAGTCAGTTTATGTAGGCAATGCTAGTGAGGTTGAACGAATTAATGTAAGACAAAGTGCAAGCACCTCTTCTAAAATATTAGGATATATTTATGGTAGTACTCAGGTGTTAAATATATTGGGAACAAGCGGAGACTTCTATTATGTACAAACAAGAGACTATGAAACTTCAAACATTATAAAGGGATATATAAGAAAAGATTACGTTAAGAAGACAACTCCTGTGAATTCATATAGTATAGTAGTAGATATAAGTGATCAGAAGGTATATATATATAAATCGGGGCAGCTTTATAAAACCTTTATATGTTCAACAGGTGGATATTATACACCTACTCCTACAGGAAAATATTTAACAGGGGCAAGGGGACCATCCTTTGGTCAAGATAAGGGATATATATGTTATAATTTTATAAGAATAAATTATGATTATTTGTTCCATAGTGTACTTCATAACTTAGATGGTTCTATTATGACATCTGAATATGAAAAGCTTGGAACAAGAGCATCTCATGGATGCATAAGATTACCTGATGCATATATTAAGTGGATGTATGATAATATTCCACGTAATGCTTTAGTAGTAATACAAGATTAAAATGATATAACAAAAAAAGGGGAGCAAGATTTGCTCTCCTTTTTTCAGTACCTAAAACATTTTCACGGTTTCATATATATTTACATAACTGTTTAATGAAAAATTCTTATAAATTAATTCTAAATTTGTAAGCATAGTGAAAATCCTGTGTTTGCATTGCAAAAACATGTGTTTCCAATAATTGAACAGAATTATTCTAGCATTTAAAGGTATATATGTCAATAAAAAATTCATAATTAAGCTTAAGTTGCCTATACTAAATAAAATAAAGCAGTTGTATGTTTATTTTATATATGATAGCATTATTGTATAATTAACATATCATTATAGTATTGATGAGGTGAAATTATGACAAGTAAGTTTTTAATGATACATACTAGTGTATTACCCAATGTATTTGAAAAGGTTTTAGAAGTAAAAGAGTTAATGAAATCAGGAAAGGTAAAAGAGATAACTGAAGCAGTAAAAATTATTGGTATAAGTAGAAGTACTTATTATAAATATAAAGATTATGTATTTGCTGTCTCAGAAAATCTAAATACTAGAAAAGTTATAATAGCTTTAACCTTAGATCATGAACCGGGAACTCTTTCAAAGATATTAGATAAGGTTGCTTTTTATAAGGGAAACATATTAACCATAAATCAGGAAATCCCAATTAATAATTCAGCAAATGTAAATATTACATTTGATATGTCAAGTTTAAATGTAGAATTAAATGAATTTTTAGATGAGATTAGAGACATGAATCATGTAATAAAGCTTGAATTAGTGGCTATGGATTAATAATGCTTAGTAAAGCGGTAAAAGAGATGTTGCAAGTTATGCTTCATCTCTTTTTTTTATATATAGCATTAAATAGTTAAAAAATGCTACAAGTGCACTTATAACTGCTAAGTATAGAATGTATCTTCCATATAAGATATTAAAGCTTAAAACTAGTATGGCTAAATAAAAAATAAGTGTAGACACTTTTCCAAAGATATTAGAAGGAATGATAAAGTTCTTATTATAAAGGAGAACTCCTGCGATAATCATAGCAACTTCTTTAATAGTTACAACTATCAAAATTACACTAGGTATTAAATTTTTTAATGTAAGGCAAGATAATACTGTTATTAGCATTAATTTATCAGCTAAAGGGTCTAATACTGTTCCCCACTTAGTTATCAAATTGTGTTTTCGGGCAATGTATCCATCTAATACATCAGTAAAACCTGCTATTAAAAAAGTATATATAGAATATGCAAAGCTATTAGTTATATTTGAAAAAAATATAAGAATAAATAATGGAATAAGGAACATTCTAAAAAGCGTAAGTAAATTAGGAATATTCATTTAAATCGCTCCTATATAATTAGTGTAAATCTTAATAAATGGTTATATTAATATTATAACAATGTATATAATAATTGATAATGAATTTATATAAAATATTAAACAAATTTTTGAAATATATAAAAAGTTAATTATAGATATTTTTGACGAATTTTAAGACAAATACACCTTCAAATATTCGTATATGTATTGACGGATGATTTTAAATTTGCTACCATGATACGGGAGGGGATAGTATGAAAAATAAGTATGATATAATAGTAATAGGTGCTGGCCCTGCAGGTATATTTACAGCTTTAGAGATTACTAAATTGAGGCCAGAGATAAATGTTCTTATAATAGATAAAGGAAGAAATATAGAAAAGAGAGCATGTCCCGCTAGAACTACAGGTAAATGTGTGAATTGTAATCCTTGTGGAATAACATTTGGATGGTCTGGTGCAGGGGCTTTTTCTGATGGAAAGCTTTCTTTAAGCCCTGAAGTTGGTGGAAGAATACTAGAATATTTTAGTGAAGAAGAGTGTAAGGACTTAATTAAATATTGTGATGATATATATCTAAAATTTGGAGCAAACGAAACAGTTTATGGATTAAATAATGAGAAAGTAGATAAAATAAAATATGAGGCAAGTAAACATAATATAAGACTTGTGGAATGCCCAGTAAGGCACTTGGGTACAGAGCTTGCTTATGATGTTTTAAGAGCCATGTATTATCACTTAATTAACAATACAAATACAGATTTTAGTGAGTTAACAGAAGTTGAAGAGTTGTTAATGGAAGATGAAAAAATCAAAGGAATTACTATTAAGAATAAAGAAGGACTAAAAACCGTATATGCAGATTATGTTATAGCAGCGCCAGGAAGAGGTGGGGCTGAATGGCTTAATAAGCAGGCTAAGACTCACAATATAAAAACTAAAAATAATGCAGTTGATATAGGAGTCAGAGTTGAAGTGCCTAATTCCATTATGGATCACTTAACAAAGGACCTTTATGAGGCAAAGCTTGTTTATTATTCTGATGAATTTGAAAATAAGGTAAGAACTTTTTGTATGAATCCAGGAGGAGTAGTATCCGAGGAACATTATGACGAAAATATAGCTGTGGTAAATGGACATAGTTATTCAGAAAAGGAGCTTAGAACAGAAAATACTAATTTTGCATTATTAGTATCCACTACATTTACAGAGCCCTTTAATCAACCAATAGATTATGGAAAATATATTGCAAAGTTAGGAAACATGTTAACTGGTGGAGGAATCATGGTTCAAAGACTTGGAGATTTATTAAATGGAAGAAGAACAGATGCTTCAAGGCTTAGCAAATCAACCACAATCCCTACATTAAAGTCAGCTGTACCAGGAGATTTAAGTTTTGTATTACCTCAAAGACATCTCACATCTATAGTTCAAGCTTTAAAGGCTTTTGACAAAATAGCACCAGGGCTATATAGCAAAAATACTTTGTTATATGGAGTAGAAGTAAAGTTTTATTCAAGTAAATTTGAAACAAATAATCATTTTGAAACTGCTGTAGAAAACTTTTATACAATAGGCGACGGAGCTGGAATTACTAGAGGACTTATGCAAGCATCAGTTACAGGAGTAGTAGTGGCTAGAGATATAGATAAAAAACTTTAGATGATTTTTATTAAAGATTAGGAGGAATTTGTATGTCATCATATATAGTATTAGGAGCTCAATGGGGAGATGAAGGAAAGGGTAAAATGACAGATTACCTTGCAGAAAATGCAGATGTGGTTGTTAGATATCAAGGTGGTAATAACGCTGGTCACACAGTAGAAGTTGGAGAAAAACAATATAAGCTTCACTTAATTCCGTCAGGCATACTTTATGGAAATAAGTTAAATATAATAGGTAATGGTGTAGTATTAGATCCAAAGGCGTTGTTTGAAGAAATGGAATACTTAAAAGAACTTGGAGTGGAAATCACACCTAAGAATCTTTTAATAAGCGATAGAGCGCAGCTTATAATGCCATACCATAGAGTGTTAGATGGCATAAAGGAAAGGTATAGAGGAAGTAAGGATATCGGAACTACAGGAAAAGGAATAGGTCCTTGTTATACAGATAAGATGGAAAGAAGCGGTATAAGGGTATGTGATTTAATGCATACTGAAGTTTTTAAAGAAAAGCTTTCAGAAAATGTAAAAGATAAAAATGATATTATAACTAAGATATATGGAGAAGAAGGTCTTGATTTTGACACTATATTTAATGAATATATAAACTACGCTGAAAAAATGAGGGAATATGTTACAGAGACTTCTGTAGTAGTATATGATAATATCAAGGCTAAAAAGGAAGTATTATTTGAAGGAGCTCAGGGTACACTACTAGATATAGATTATGGTACGTATCCTTACGTAACATCTTCTAATACCATTGCAGGTGGAGTATGTACAGGAGCAGGTATTGGTCCAACTATGATAACTAATGCAGTGGGTATAGCAAAAGCTTATACAACTAGAGTTGGTAAAGGACCATTCCCTACAGAGCTTTCTGATCAAACAGGTGAATGGATAAGAGAAAAGGGCCATGAATATGGAGTAACTACTGGAAGAGCAAGAAGATGTGGATGGCTAGATTTGGTTATATTAAAAACTGCAGCTAGAGTTTCAGGTCTTACAAGTTTTGCTGTAACTAAAATAGATACTTTAGCAGGCCTAGACACTTTAAAGGTATGTGTAGGATATAATTTCAATGGTAAGGTAATAGATTATGTGCCTGCAAGCTTAGAAGATTTAGCAAAATGTGAACCAGTATATGAAGAATTTAAGGGTTGGGACGAAAGTATTGAAAATGCTAGAAGTTACGAAGAACTACCAGAAAACGCAAAGATATACTTAAAGAAAATAGAGGAATTTACAGGAACTAGAATATCTATAGTATCTGTAGGTCCTAAGAGAAATCAAACTATGAATGTAAATGAACTTTAAAATTTAATAAATATTTTTATGCATGTACTTGAAACTTCGATATTAGTTGTATATAATTAACTAAAGTAGACTATTATTATATACTTTAATAAATAAATAAAGCGAGGTAGATAATATGAATATTACTAAAGATATGACTATAGGTGAAGTTATAAAAAACAAACCAGAAGCTGCTGAAGTATTAGCAGGCTTTGGAATGGGATGTGTATTTTGCCCATCAGCTCAAGCTGAAACAGTAGAGCAGGCTGCTATGGTTCATGGTTTAGATTTAAACCAATTAATGGAAGCTTTAAATAAATAATAAA
>NZ_JMFY01000025.1:0-6134 GCF_000765165.1 Clostridium sp. HMP27
TCCTCTCGAGCCAACAGGAAAGCCAGTCCTTAAGCCAGAACGTAAAGCTGGGTATTCAGTATCGCTATCAGCAAGGTGAAGTCCAAGTCAACCACAAGCGTTTCCTCGGATACACCAAGGATGAAAACAAGCAACTGGTGATTGACCCAGAGGGTGCTGAGGTTGTCAAACGGATTTACAGAGAGTACCTTGAAGGAGCCAGCCTTTTACAGATAGCAAGAGGACTAGAAGCAGATGGTATTCTTACAGCGGCGGGCAAAGCAAAATGGAGACCAGAAACATTAAAGAAGATATTACAGAATGAAAAGTACATCGGAGATGCCCTTTTGCAAAAAACCTATACTGTAGATTTCCTTTCCAAAAAGCGGGTCAAGAATAACGGCATTGTTCCTCAGTATTATGTTGAGAATAGCCACGAGCCCATCATACCGCGAGAAATTTTCATGCAAGTGCAAGAAGAAATGGTCCGACGGGCCAACCTTTATACAGGAAGGAATGGTAAGAAGCGAGTTTATAGCAGTCGATACGCTTTATCCAGCATTGTCTATTGCGGCGAATGTCATGAAATATACCGACGGGTGCACTGGAACAATCGAGGATGCAGATCCATCGTGTGGAGATGCGTTAGCCGCCTGGAAGAAAAGGGTTCTGACTGCATTTCTCCGACGATAAACGAAGAGGTGCTTCAGGCAGCGGTTGTGAAAGCCATCAATGAGGTGCTTGATAGCAAGGACACTTTTCTTTCCACCTTGCAGGTCAACATTGCATCGGTCTTAAATGAAGAACACGATAAGGTCACTGATGATATTGATGCCAAATTGGATGAGCTGCAAAATGAGCTTCTCAGGCTGGCAAACTCCAAAACGGATTATAAAGAAGTGGCGGAAGAGATTTACCGCTTGCGTGAATTGAAGCAAAGTGCACTGGTTGAAAATGCAGAGCGTGAAGGAAAAAGGCAGAGGATTGATGAGATGACAGAATTCTTGAATGAGCAGTCCTACGAGTTGGATGAATATGATGAGCAGCTGGTAAGGAGGCTTATTGAGAAGGTTACGGTGTTTGAAGAGAAAATTACTGTTGAGTTTAAGTCGGGTGTTGAAATAGATGTATGGACATAGCTTTTCTGACCGACCATCAATCAGGAGATGCATTTTTATGGACTAATCTTATTAAATTCAAGAAAGTAGCAAGAAAAATAAGTAATATTAATATTTTGAAAACCAAAGCACATCGGTCATTTTATCCCGATGTGCTTTGGTTTATCTTATTCAACATTAATTGTAATACTATTGTTTGGCTTTTCTACTTTTGGAACTATAATTTTTAGCACCCCGTTTTCAAGTTTTGCTTTAATGGCATCGGGTTTGGAATCTTCTAAGTAAATAGAACGGCTCATAGAATTATAACGTCTCTCCTTGTGAATGAAATTCTTTTTCTTTGTTTCGCTGCTTTCATCTCTAGTAATAGAAATCGTTAGCTTCCCATCATTGAGTTCAACGTTGATGTCTTTTTTATCTACACCTGGCATTTCAGCTTCAATAAGGTATTCTTTGCCATTATCTTCTACATCAACTTTGAAAGTATCATAAGTGAGGGTTCTTCTAAATGGCCAATCATTTGAAAAAAAGTCATCAAGCAAGTTGTAGAAGTCCCCAATACCAGTATTGGTTGAAATTTCTTTGTTTTTTCTGTTAAAAGGTACTAATCCAGCCATAATTAACAACTCCTTTTCGTATTATTTTGTTAGCACTCTATAATGATGAGTGCTAATTATTATATATCATAGAATTGTATTAGTGTCAATACTTTTAAAAAAATATTTAAAACAAATTGAAGTATAATAATAAAACTTAAGAACTGGAAATTTTTTTTGTAAAGGTTTAAAATCACACTTTTACAACATCTTTATGGAGAATCTTTTTATAATCTAATTAGGAGAATATATTATAATTTATTGGGAAACCTAAAAAAATAGTTAGTAAAAATACAAATAATAGGAGCCTTTGAAAATGATTTTTAGAAGAAATAGTTTAAGTTCAAATAAAAAATCAACTTCAGATAGCGTCACCGAGAATCTATCAGCTGAAACAATAGAAAACCTGTTTTCTAACATGGCTGATTTCAACAAGATAAATTTAAACACACCTGGTGGTAACGAATATACTCTTCACTTTTTAAAATCCTTAATCAATGTTGACCAATTAAATTTAACTGTGATTTTGCCATTATTACACGGAAACAAAGGCAGTGTCCCTTTAAGCATTGGTTCTATCGAAGTAACAGAAATAGATACTTTACATAAGGCAATGGAGAATTTACTAACTGGCTCAATATTGATTGAAGATATAGTCCAAGAAAAGTATTGGAGTATAGTAATTCCTAGGGATTTGAGTCGTTCTATTGATACATCTCAGCAGGAAAGCATTTTATATGGGCCAAATGATAGCTTTGTTGAACAAATTGATCAAAATATAACACTTATTCGAAGAAGACTACCTATTGCACAATTAAAATGCAAAGACTTTACAATAGGTTCTATGAGTAAAACAAAGCTTTATTTAATTTATATAGATGGTCTAGTAGATTCTGAAATATTAATAACAATGGAAGAAAAAATTAGAAATATCGATTATGATGTTTTTTTAAATACGTCTGACATAACTTCATTTTTAGATGATAATAAAAACAGCCTCTTTCCGCAATACCAGTTAAGTGATAGACCTGATGTTATTGTTTCAGCTCTTTCATCAGGTAAGATATCACTTATCTTGGACGGAACTCCTTTTGTTATAGCTGCACCTATAACTTTTTTTGAATTATTTCAATCTCCAGAAGACTATGTACATCGGTGGCTAGTAGGCTCTTTTTTAAGAACTATTCGGTTTATTGCTTTTTTAATTACTTTGTTATTAGTTCCAGCTTACGTAGCAATAACTACGTATAATTATGAGATGCTTCCGCTCCAATCATTGATAATCGTACTAACCTACCGGAGTGATGTGCCATTTAACCCAGTGATTGAAGCTTTTCTAATGACTTTAACACTAGAAATTCTAAAAGAAGGTAGTTTAAGAATGCCTTCAAAAATAGGACCAAGTCTTGGAGTCGTTGGGGGTATAGTAATAGGTCAAGCTGCAATAGACAGTGGAATCGCTAGTCCTGTTCTGGTTGTTTGCGTAGCTATTTCCGGATTGGCTTCGTTTCTTGTTCCTAACTATTTAATGACAAACTCTAGTAAACTAATCCAATTCATATTTATTGGATTAGCTGGCTTGTGGGGGTCTTTTGGTATCATTCTTGGATTACTCTTTCTAGGAATTCACTTGAATTCACTTACTTCTTTAGATCGCTCTTATATTGCTCCCCTAGCCCCCTTTTATTCAAAAGACTGGAAAGATGTTATTATTCGTTCACCTGTACAATTTATGAAAACAAGACCTGAATATCTGCAAACACAAAATAAAAATAGAACCTCAAGTACAAAGGAGAACATAAAATAGATGGATATGGTTAATATTATCAATTCAAATAAATCTTATTTTTCTAGCAAGCATAAAATTGATTCTGTTATGCTTGCCTTACTGATAAATAGATTTCAAATACTTCATTTTATTATATTTTCAACTGAAAGATTAAAATATCCTCATATGGTATGGCTTATTATTCTTGGCGGAGTTATTTCACAACTTAACATTTACATATTGTCTAGATGGCTTTCAAGTCATCCAGGGAAAAAGGGTATTTGGGGAGTATACGACCTCTTTGGAAATGTATATTCTAAAATTTTTCTATTAGTTTGGTTGTGCTTTATGTTCATTAAATTCATTATTATTAGTTCATACTATGTTTATCTACTACACAAATACCTTATGACACAATACCCGAAACCAACTTTAGTACTTGTTTTAATCATTTCAAGCGTCTATTTGGCAAGTAAAGGTTTTTCAAATGCATTAAAATTTTCAGTTATTACATTTGTTTTTTCTGTTGGGATTTTTTTATTGTACATACTTTTAATGTCTGATGCTTTTGTTAGTATTCAAGATATATTTCCGTTGTTTGGAAATGTATTTAATTGTAACTTTCTTAACTCTGTGTTGTTAATATGGGGGTTCTTTAGCGGTCCCGAATATCTCATTTTAATTGGCCCTTATATTCGTTCCGATGTAAACATTCACAAATCCATGTTTATTGGAAATTTAATGACTATTATTGAGTATGTAGCTTTTTTTCTTGGTACATTTATCTTTTATGGATCCGATTTTTTACCTTATGTTCAACATAGTTATATTAATATGATTAACTTTTTGCAATTTCAATTCATACAAAGAATTGAAATGATTACCCTGCCGGTTCTTATGGTAAATTTTACTCTTTCCCTTGCTGTAATTCTACTTTCTTCTTTTAAGGCTATCCTATATATTACGGGAAGTAAAAAAAAACTAAAAGAAAATACACTTGCATTTTTTATGACAAGCTCTTTTTTTACATTCGCCTGTATTTTTTTTATCTTAAAGCTTTTTACAACTGAAATTCAAGCACTCTTTTGGGACGATGTTCTATTATACTTATCCGTATTTACTTACACTTCAATCCCAGCTATAATATTCATTGCAATTTTAGCTAAGTCACGGAGGGTAAAATAATGTCATTTTTAAAGCGATATTTTATATTTACTATGATAGTGTGTTTATTTTTGACCGGTTGTACAAAACATAGGATACCTAACAAAAATTACATTGAGAATATAGCACCTTCGGTTTTATTTTATATTCGACCAACTGATGACGACAATATAGAGGTCACTACAATTGTACCTCCTATAAAAAAAGAAGAAAGGAAAATTATAAAATCAGAAGACAGAACCTTGACAGGTGCAAGATTGAAATTAAATGCAAACTATTTTAGAGAAGTAAAAACTGGTCAATTGAGGATAGTATTTATCGATAAGAAAATAGCAGAACAGGGACTTTTTGATGTTATCAATACTTTTTTTAGGGACCCTTCCATTTCTCAGAGACTTTATTTAGCGGTAGTGGAAGGTGATATGGAAAGTTTTTTAAATACTACACTTAAGGAAAATATAGATATATTTCTCTATGAAAAAATGAATTTTAATGAATCTCAAGGAGAAATCTTAACACAAAACCTGCATTACTTTCTAAAGAGTTACTATTCTGCATATGAAGACCCTTATCTGCCCTTCTACAAAATACAAAATAATAAATTGGTTTACTCAGGTATTGCAGTATTTAACAATGATGCATTGACAGATACTTTGACACTTAAAGAAGAACGCATTTTTAGGCTTTTACACCCCTTAGTAAAATATCATAAAGTGCTACCTGTCACCATATGTGACATAATTTTATTAAACACAAAAACTACCACAAAGATAGACTTTTCAAATTCTTATAATGATGTTAATGTATCTGTAAAATTATCGTCTCACCTCGGAGAATACAAATATGCGATGAAATCTGATATACAAGAGAATTATCTGAAACTGGAAGATAGAATTCAATCTTCCTTGGAGCAAGAAGCAAAAGAATTGGTCAATAAACTTCAAAAGGCTAATAGCGATTGTCTAGGTATTGGTCGTTATACAAACACCTTAACACAAAAACCATTCACCGGAGATACATGGAAAGATAAATGGAGTAGTCTAGAATTTAATATTCAATTTGAAATGACTTTTGATGATTTGGGTGTATCGAAATGTACTAAAAACAAGTAAAATTATTGTAAATGAAAAGGCTGGTAAATACTTTTTAATGACGATAGCCACACAAAACTAATGTTAAATGCAAATAGTGTAGGAAACTCTATTTTTTCTTGCTTTATAGATTTTAAAAGCATCCTTATGTGAAACGATTGTGCAAACTGGTGAAGAAAAATATTTAGATAGGAATTTCTCTAATAAAAAGATGAGAAAGATTGTTTCAGGCAAAATACTAAGAAAATGTCTGCATATTTTTATGTCGACATGTTTCCACATACCGATAGCAATAAAAATGCTGTGGATATGTTTCCACAAACGAGAGGTCGGATATGACGTACTTGCTATCCTCTCGAGCCATGTTGAGAACGTAACTTTACTTATCAAGGACCGAAGGGACGAAGAAAAGTAATTA
>NZ_JMFY01000026.1:0-42675 GCF_000765165.1 Clostridium sp. HMP27
TAATAGTACTCTGTGCAATTTTGAAAGAACATAGTTCTTTCTATATATCTGGTGATTATGGCTTGAAGGTAACACCCGTACCCATTCCGAACACGAAGGTTAAGCTTCAAAGCGCCAATGGTACTGCCGGGGAGGCCCGGTGGGAGAGTAGGTCGTTGCCAGATAAAATAATCCTTAGCTAAAAAGCTGAGGATTATTTTTATTTTTTGAAGTATTAAAAGTAGGCTAGAAGAGTGTTGTTAAGCATACCAAAGACTGCTAAAATGATTATATAAAATTAAGCAGAAGTATAAAATCAATTGATAGGGAAATAATTAATTGATGAATAAAGAATTGTTAAGTAAGATTGTAAAATAATCATGGAAAATAATAATGAATTTAATATAACTAGGAGGAATAATAATGAACGAAGTATTAGAAGTAATTAGACAAAGAAGAAGCACAAGAATGTTTAAAAGTGAACAAATAAAAGATGAAGAAGTAAAGGAAATTTTAGATGCTGGTATATATGCGCCAAGTGCTACCAATAAACAACCTTGGCACTTTACAGTAATTCAAAATAAAAAAATTATAGATTCACTTAATAATGACTTTAAGGAACTAGCAAAGAAATCAGAAAATGAATATATTAGAAGAGTTGGAGAAAATGAAAAATTCCATGCATTTTATAATGCACCAACTGTAATACTTATTTCAGGAGATGAAAATAACCATAGTGCAGCAGTAGACTGTGCAGCTGCAACACAAAATATGCTATTAGCAGCAGAATCTTTAGGAATTGGTTCCTGCTGGGTTGGATTTATAGCTTACCTATTAAATAGTGAAAAGGGTAAAGAATACTTAAAGAAATTAGGAATTCCAGAAGGATACAAACAAATACATTCTGTAGCTCTTGGATATAAGGGAGTAAATATAACAAATGCACCTGCAAGAAAAGAAAATACAGTAAATTTTATAAAATAAAAAACATCATCTAATCCAATTAAGGACGGGTATCAACCTTTTGCATAAAGGGTTAATATCCGTCCTTATTAATTTTCAAGTATTCTTAAGCACCAGAAAGACTATTCAAATGACTATTTAGATGGCAAGTTAAAAGTAAAATTATAATTGTTAAGGAAAAATTAAAAATATATGGAATATTTTTGAAACGTGTAATATAATATAATACAATACAGAAATAAAGCACAATATTAAAAGTCACTAGCAAAGCTATTAGGTTCTTAAAGTAATTAAAATTTCAAAGGGGGAAAGTTCATGTTAAAAAAGAAAAGAAGAGTTCTAGCATTAATGGCAAGTCTTTGTTTGAGTGTTTCCTTATTTACTGGATGCGGAAAATCCCAAACTACACAAAGTCAAAGTAAAGTAAAAGACTCTTTAATGGTGGCTACAGCATATGATGCAAAATCACTTGATCCACATGCTGTAAATGACGTTGCATCATCAAATGTAATGACTCAAATTTATGGGACACTTGTACGAATGAATGAAAAAAATGAGGTAGTGCCTATGCTTGCAGATTCATTTAGTCAGCTTGATGAGCTTACATATGAGTTTAAGCTTAAAAAAGGCGTTAAGTTTCACAATGGGGAAGAAATGAAGGCTAGCGACGTAAAATTCAGTTTAGAAAGAGCTGCAAAATCAGCACTTGTATCACATATTTTTGGGGATATAGATACAAATAGCTTTAAAATGCCGGATGATTACACAATATCATTTAAAACTAAGGTTCCTGCAGCTGGATTTCTTTCAGGGCTAAGTCATACTGGCGGAAGTATATTAAGTGAAAAGGCTGTTAAAGCAGCTGGAGAAAAATATGCTATGAGTCCTGTAGGAACTGGTCCATTTAAATTTGTTAGCTGGACAAAAGGTGATAGAGTTGAGCTTGAAAGATTTAACGATTTTTATGGTGAGAAGCCTAAGTTTAGCAAAATGACTATAAGAGTAATTCCAGAACCTACAAATAGAGCAATAGAACTTGAAAGTGGCGGAGTGGATATAGCTTATGAAATATCATCCAACGATATAAAAAGAATTGAAGAAAACGAAAAATTACAAATTACAAGAGTAATTGATAACTCAACTCAATATTTAGGATTTAATAATCAGAAGAAGCCATTTAATGATATAAAAGTTCGTCAAGCAATTAGCTATGCATTAAATACAAAGTCAATTGTAGAATCAGCTTGGAGAGGCGTAGGAAAGGTTGCAGTTGGCCCAATAGGTCCAAATGTAAGATATTCAGATAAGAGCCTTCAGGCACATGAGTATAATGTTGAAAAGGCTAAAGAATTATTAAAAGAAGCTGGATATGAAAAAGGATTTAAGACAAGCATTTGGACAAATGAGAAAAAAGAAAGAGTTGATATGGCAACAATAATGCAGAGTCAATTAAAAGAAGTTGGAATAGAAGCAGAAATAAAAATTCTTGAATGGGGAGCATACTTAGACGGTCTTTCAAAGGGTGAACATGATATGTTTATCATAGGCTGGACATGCCAGACTCCAGACCCAGATTTAGCAGTATATGCACCTCTTCATTCATCAAAAGCCGGCACAGGTGGTAACTATTCATTCTTTAAAAATGCCAAAGTTGATGAATTAATTATGAAGGGTAGAGTTATGAAGGACTCACCTGAAAGAGAAGCAGTATATAAAGAAATTCAAAAAGAAGTTAAAGCTCAGGCACCTTGGGTATTTTTATCAAATGGAGAGCAGGTTGTTGGTACTAGTAAGAATGTAAAAGGCTTTGTAGCAAGCCCATTTGGATACCATATACTTTATAATGTTAGTTTTCAATAGAATATAAAAAGATCTGATAGGGGTATAGCAATATACCCCTTAAGTTAAATCCTTAAAACTATTTATGAGGGGAGGAATAAAATTGATAAAATATATAGCCCGTAGAATTGTTTTCCTTATACCAGTAATCATTGGCGTAACTTTTATTGTATTTTCATTAATGTATATAACTCCAGGAGATCCTGCAAAAATAATCCTTGGAGAATCAGCACCAGAGGCTTCTGTTCAGCAGTTAAGGGAAGAAATGGGACTTAATAAGCCCTTTGTAGTTCAATATGGAAATTATCTGAAGAACTTAGTAGTTAATCAGGATATCGGAAGTTCCTATGTAACCAAAAGACCTGTACTAAAAGAATTGGCAGATTGTTTTCCTGCAACTTTAAAACTTGCGGCATTATCTATGGTATTTGCAATTTTGCTTGGTATACCAATAGGCATAATATCGGCTGTTAAGCAGTATTCGTGGTTTGACTCGGTTTCTATGATATTTGCATTAATAGGAATATCAATGCCAGTATTTTGGCTTGGATTACTTTTAATACTCCTTTTTGCAGTTAAACTACATTTGTTTCCGGCGTCAGGCTTTAGTAGCCTAAAGTATATGATTTTGCCAGCGGTATCACTTGGAGCACAATCAGTTGCAATAATTACTCGTATGACACGTTCTAGTATGCTTGAAGTAATAAGGCAAGATTATATAAGAACAGTTAGAGCAAAGGGACAAAAGGAGAGAGTGGTTGTATTAAGACATGCACTTAGAAATGCATTGATACCTATTATCACAATAATTGGCCTTCAGTTTGGAGGATTACTTGGAGGTGCGGTATTAACAGAATCAATTTTTTCAATTCCAGGCATAGGAAGATTGATGGTTGATTCTATTAAAATGAGGGATTTCCCTGTAGTTCAGGGGGGCGTTTTATTTATTGCAATAATGTTTAGTATTGTTAACTTGCTGGTTGATTTACTATATGCCTATGTAGACCCAAGAATAAAGTCTCAATATAGTTAATCAATTGAAGGGGGGACAAGTAGATGAGTGAAGTTAATATAGATGTAAATAAAGTAATAAATAAGACTACTAAGAAAAAATCTAGTCAGTTAATAGAAGTGTGGAAAAGACTTAGAAAGAACAAACTTGCGTTAGTAGGATTGGGAATAATCGCAATTTTATTGTTAGTTGCAATTTTTGCAGACTTTATAGCACCCTATGCATATGATAAACAGAACCTTGAGGCTACTTTTAGGTTCCCAAGTTCAGAACATATTTTTGGAACAGATGAATTTGGAAGAGACATTTTCAGCCGCATTGTTTATGGATCAAGAATATCCTTAGAGGTTGGATTTATTGCAGTTAGTATTGCTGTAATTATTGGTGGGGTATTAGGAGCTTTAGCTGGATATTATGGTGGTATGTTAGATAACTTAATAATGAGGGCTATGGATATACTTCTTGCTATACCACAAATACTTCTTGCAATATCAATAGTAGCAGCTTTAGGACCAGGACTTGTTAATCTTATGATTGCAGTTGGTATTTCATCTATACCTGGCTATGCTAGAATCGTAAGAGCTTCTGTACTATCTATAAAGGATCAGGAATTTGTAGAAGCTGCAAGGGCAGCCGGATCTAGTAATACTAGAATAATTTTTAAGCACATTATTCCCAATGTTATGGCACCTATTATTGTACAAGCAACCTTAGGTGTTGCACTTGCAATATTAACTGCGGCAGGACTTAGTTTTATTGGACTTGGAATTCAGCCTCCAGCACCTGAATGGGGTTCAATGCTTTCTGGTGGAAGAGGATATATAAGAGATTATTGGTATATGACTTTATTTCCTGGACTTGCAATAGTTGTTACAATATTTGCACTTAATGTTTTAGGTGATGGTCTAAGAGATGCTCTAGATCCAAAACTTAAAAATTAGGTTCTAGAGATGAGGAGAGTGATGAGATGAATAAAGGTCAAAACTTATTAGATATAAAGCATTTAACCATTCATTATAAAACTGACGATGGAATTGTTTATGCTGTTGATGATTTAGATTTATCTTTAGGCTATGGTGAGACCCTTGGATTTGTGGGAGAAACCGGTGCGGGTAAAACTACTACAGCACTTGGAATAATGCAGCTCATTCCAAATCCGCCAGGTAAAATAGTTAGCGGAGAGATATATTTAGCGGGAGAAAATTTACTTGAAAAATCAGAAAGAGAAATGCAGGATATACGAGGCAGTAAAATAGCTATGATATTTCAAGATCCAATGACTTCCTTAAACCCAGTTATAACAGTTGGGGAGCAGATAGCAGAAATGATTCAGCTCCATGAAAGTGTTACAAAGGAAGAATCGATGAAAAAAGCTGAACAAATGCTTGAAACTGTAGGAATAAGAAAAGAAAGAGCTAGGGATTACCCTCACCAATTTAGTGGTGGAATGAAGCAAAGGGTTGTAATAGCAATTGCACTTGCATGTAATCCAAGTCTTTTAATTGCTGATGAGCCTACAACTGCCCTTGATGTTACAATACAGGCACAGGTGCTTGAGCTTATGAAGAACCTGAAAGAACAGTACAAAACTTCAATGATTATGATAACTCATGATCTTGGAATCGTGGCAGAAATATGTGATAAAGTAGCTATTATGTATGCAGGTAATGCTGTGGAATATGCAGATAAGAGAAGTTTATATTTAAATCCTCTTCATCCATATACCAATGGTTTATTTAACTCAATACCAGATTTGGATAGGGATCAGGAGGAGTTGCCAGTAATTAAGGGATTAACACCAGATCCTACAAATCTTCCATCAGGATGTGCTTTCCATCCAAGATGTCCTAAAGCAATGGCAAAGTGTTCATTAAGCAAGCCGCCTAAGATTGAAGTGGAAAAAGGGCATTTTGTAAATTGTTTTATTTATGAAGACAGTAAGGAAAGTTAGAGAGGAGGATAGAAAATGGCAGAAAAGTTATTGGAGATTAACAATTTAAAGAAATATTTCAAAACAAAAAAAGGTATGCTTCATGCAATAGATAATGTTAGCTTTTATATAAATAAAGGAGAAACTTTAGGACTAGTTGGAGAATCAGGCTGTGGAAAGTCTACAACAGGAAGAGCTATACTGCGTCTTCATGAGCCAACCAGTGGACAAGTAATATATAATAACGAGGATATAGTTAAATATAGTGCTAAAAAGATGAAAGACATGAGAAGAAAAATGCAAATAGTTTTCCAAGATCCCTATTCATCCTTAAATCCAAGAATAACTGTTTCAGAACTTATTGCTGAACCTCTTTATGTAAATAAGATATATAAAAACAATAGAGAAATAGAGGCAAGGGTTAAAGAAGTAATGGAAACCGTAGGGCTTGAAGAAAGATTGATAAATGCTTATCCACATGAACTTGATGGGGGAAGACGACAAAGAATAGGCATAGCAAGAGCATTGGCACTGAAACCGGAATTTATTGTACTTGATGAGCCTGTATCTGCCCTTGATGTATGTATACAAGCTCAGATATTAAATTTAATGAATAGTTTGCAAAAACAATTTAATCTTACCTATTTATTTATTTCTCATAATCTTAGTGTTGTTAAACACGTAAGCGATAGAATTGCAGTTATGTATCTTGGAAAGATAGTAGAGCTATCAGATTATAAATCCATATTTAAAAACCCACTGCATCCATATACACAAGCACTTTTATCTGCAATACCAATACCTAAGGTAGATGTAGAAAAGGAAAAAATTATTCTTGAAGGAGATGTACCAAGTCCTGTAGATCCACCAGATGGGTGTAGATTTTATGGTAGATGCAATTGTAAGCGGGATATTTGTAAAGAAAGTACACCTAAATTAAGAAATGTAGGAAATGAAAGATATGTTGCTTGTCATTTTGCAGGCAAATAAATTATTTAGGGGGCATAAAAATTGGATATTGATATGAAATATGTAAAAAACCTTATGGAGGAGATTTTTAGTATTCCAAGTCCTGGGGGGGATACTTCAACTATAACTGAAAGATTAAGAAAAGAATTTGAAGGCATGGGTGTACCTGTTATTACCACAAGAAAAGGTGCTATTATGGGGACAATAACTGGAGAAAACGATGAAGAGCATAAACTAATTTCTGCCCATGTAGATACATTAGGTGCTGTGGTAAAAGAGATAAAATCTAATGGTAGGTTAAGACTTTCAGCCATTGGTGGATATGCATGGACTGCCTATGAAGGAGAAAATTTAATAATAAAAACTATGAAGGGTAAGGAGTATACAGGAGTTTTACTTCCTGATAAAGCTTCTATACATGTTCACTCTGAAGAAGTCCGAGAAACTCTAAGAACAGAAGAAAATATGGAAGTAAGAATTGATGAAGATGTACATACAAAGGAAGACACTCTTAAGCTTGGAATAAGAGTAGGGGACTTTGTTGCATTTGATACAAGAACAATTTTTACTGATAATGGTTATATAAAATCAAGATATATCGATGATAAAGCCTGTGTTGCTGTCTTGTTTGGTGTGTGTAAATACTTAAAGGACAATAATATAAAACCTGAGAATACAGTACACTTCTTTTTAAGCAATTTTGAAGAAATGGGGCATGGAGTAACAGCAATACCTGAAAAAACTGTGGAAATGCTTGCACTTGATATTGGAACTGTAGGGGAAGGACATACCTCAGATGAACACTGTGTGACCATATGTGCTAAGGATAGCCGTACACCATATGATTTTGGATTTAAAAAGAAGTTAGTGGAACTTGCTGAAGAGGTCGGTATTGATTATAGAGTGGACGTACATTACAGGTATGGTTCCGATGCAAGCTTATCAATACTTCAGGGTGTAGATGTTAATTTTGCTTGTATAGGACCAGGAGTAGATGCAACGCATCATTATGAAAGAACTCATATTGATGCTATTGAGAATAACATTAGATTGGTTATTCAATATATAATATAGTGCCACCCACATGGCAAGTGGCAAGTTAGTATATAAGTCCAATAGTTATTAATATAGCTATTGGACTTTATTATGGAACAGTGCCTGCTTTTTTAATCCATAGATGTTTACCCTTAAATTACTATTTACATGCTACTTTTCCTTATATGTTATTTATCTAGTGTTCGATCATGTGATAAAATTATAAATCATGGGAACAATTGAGAATTATCTGTAAGAGTTTGTTGATTGTTCCTAAATTAAAACATAATAACTTATGGGGTGATTAAGGTGGAAGGATTGGATGACTTGGTAAATGATTTGGATTATGAATCTTTATTCAATATTTATGGTAATCTTGTGGACTTACTTGGCAAAAATTTAGATATAGGTGAAATTGAAGTGGTAGCACATAAAATTCTTCAAAATCCAATGATAATAACGGATGAAAGCTATAAAGTTATTACATATTCTCACATAGATGAAATCAGCGATCCTATTTGGATGACAATAGTAAGTAATGAATATTGTCCATCCTCTATTGTAGAAATGACGGATTACAATGATTTTTGGGGAAGATTAAGCAGTGCTGGCAGCCCCTTATTTGTTGATAGTCAAGATTTTTCTCCCTATGTTAGAAGAGCAGTTGCACAAATAAAGTCAGCAGGTAAGGTAAGAGGATACATTGCTCTTGTTGAAATAAATAAACCAATAACTAAGAGTGACTTGCAAATACTTCAAATGGTTGCAGGTGTAGTAGGAATAAAGCTTATGGAAAAAGACGCTATTTCAAAAGCTCTTGGGCAAATGGAAAGTGAGTTTATAGGAGATTTATTTTCAGGTTTTATGACAAATGAAAAGATGGCCATAAATAGAGCTAAGTCATTAAGATGGAACACTAAAAGGTGGTTTAGTGTTATTTCTATACAAGCAGGTGAAAATAATTTATATATTGGAACAAAGCTGGATACTATTAAAAATACTTTAAATGTATATTTCCCATTTTGTATATATAACTTTAACGGACAAAATGCTTGCTTTATTGTAAGTTTTGATAGTAGAGAGAAGTGGAGTAAGTTTTGCCGAAAGGAAATTGAGAAGTTTATGAGGGAGGAAAACTTAATTTCCACTGTAGGGCTTCCTGTAGATAAATTAATTGATATCAAGGACAGTTATATTCAAGCTCAAAAGGCAGCAGAAGCAGTTGAATTTTTAAACAAAAGTATATGGAGGAAAGCTGTATATATTTATAGTGAAGTAGCAGTTTACAATTTACTTGGAGAAGTTTCTGAAAAAGAAAATATGTTAAGTAATTCACTTTTATTACTAAAGAAAATTGATGAAAAAGAGGGCAGTGAATATGTAACTACTTTAAAGCACTTCTTTGAAAATAATCAAAATGCTGCTGATACTGCTAAATCAATGTATTTGCATAGAAATACGATAAATTATAGATTAAATAAAATTCGTGAACTTTTGGAGGATGATTTTAATAATCCATTGGTACGGCTTCATCTTCATATGTCATTGATGATGGATGATATTATGCAAAAATGATATTTAAGACAATAGTAAATTTAAAGATGCTGAAGGCTTTGTTCAAATGAACAAAAACACAGCATCTTGTTTTTTTTATACGCCAAAGGTAATTCCCATCGAAAATTGAATTTATATATCTAGATTGATAATTCAATAACAATACATAAGGAGTGGATATTATGAAATTTAAGAAGCTTTTAGAACCAGGAAAGATTGGTAATATGGAATTAAAAAACAGAATGGTTATGCCAGGTATGGGTACAAATCTTGCAGCTGCAGATGGTACAGTTTCAGATGTTATTGTAAATTACTACGCACGTAGAGCAAATGGCGGGGTTGGACTTATAATAACTGAGGTATGCTGCCCAGACCCACTTGGAAGAGTTATTGATGGAGAAATTGAGATAACTAGCGGAAAGTTCATGCCAGGGCTTAGTCGTATACCTCATGCAGTGCATTCAGGTGGGGCAAAAGCTTGTCTGCAACTAGCTCATGGAGGATGTTTTTCTAGTGAAAGTGTAACAGGATGTCAACCAGTTTCACCTTCAGGAGTAGGAACTTTTCAGTTACCTAATGATACTCCAAGAGCAATGACAATAGAAGAAATAAAAGAACTTATCAATAAATATGGATTAGCAGCTCAGAAGGCTCGTCAATGCGGATTTGACGCAGTTGAACTTCATGGTGCTCATGGATATATGCCATTACAGTTCCTTTCAGGATATACAAATAGAAGAACTGATGAATATGGTGGAAGTCTTGAAAATCGTGCACGTTTTGCCCTAGAAACTATAAGATCTATAAAAGAGCATGCAGGAGAGGACTTTACTTTAATATATCGTTTATCTGGTGATGAAGATGTTCCAAATGGAATTACATTAGAAGAAGCGTCCACATTTGCTAAATGGGCTGTAGAAGCAGGGGCAGATGCAATCCACGTTTCAGCAGGTACTTGGGATTCAAGACTTCATAAATATTTTGATGTTATGTCAGGAAAAGAATCTGCAGAGGGTAAAAATCTTAGCTATGGTGTGGCGACATCTATGTGGGTTCCTCCAAACTACACTCCAAGAGGGTCACTTGTTAACTTAGCTGCAGCAATTAAAAAAGCTGTAGATGTACCTGTTATTGCAGTATGCAGTATACCACCAGAAATGGGAGAAGAAATTCTTGAAAAGGGAGATGCTGACTTTATTGCAATTGGTCGTCAAAGTATAGCAGATCCAGACTACGCATCAAAAATAGCTGCAGGCAAGCCAGAAACAATTCGCCGCTGCCTACGTTGCAATGAGTGTCTTGGAGAAGTTATGAAAAGCTGTGGAATTTCATGTGCTGTAAATGCAGAAGCTGGAAAGGAATATGAAAGCTTTGTAGAAGTAATTCCTGCTAAGACTAAGAAGAAAGTTGGAATTATTGGCGGAGGTCCTGCTGGAATGCAAGCAGCCATAACTGCAGCTGAAAGAGGACATGATGTAACATTATTTGAAAAGAATGGTGAACTTGGCGGAGCATTATATTATGTAAGTCTTCCAGATTTCAAGCAAGACTATAGAGATTATACAAATTATATTATAAATGCCACAAAAGAATGTGGAGCAAAAATTCAAACAGGAGTTAATGTTACTATGGATAACATTAAAGACGGTGGATTTGATACTGTAATTGTTGCTACAGGTGCAGTAACTTTCAAGCCTGGAATAAAAGGTTCAGAGGATGAGACTATATATGATCCTTTAGAAGTACTTGATGGTAAAATTCCTGAAGGCAAGGATGTAGTAGTCTGTGGAGCAGGTCTTGTAGGCTGCGAGGTAGCTATGTTCTTAGCTGAAAATGGTAAAGATGTAACTATGGTTGATATGGCAGCAGAAGCAGCACCAGATCTACCTATATATACAAAGTGGGTTTTAAATTCAAAGCTTGCTGAGCTTGGAATAAAGGTTAAGATAAACCATAAAATTGATGAAATTACTGGAAAGTATGTGAAATGCCAAGTTAATGGAGAAGAAATTGAATATGCTGGAGATTCAGTAATATGTGCACTTGGATTAAAATCAGAAAAAGCATTAGTCGGTGAATTAAGATCACAGTGTGAAGGTATAGAAATTATCCCAGTTGGAGATGTAAATAGACCAAGAAAAATCATGCAAGCTGTACATGAAGGCTTCCATGCTGCAAGAAGAATATAAAGTGCCACCCACATGACAAGTGGCAAGTAGCCTAAAAGTATTAATATAATTTATTAATAATAGTCCTCTCTAAAACTAAAAATCAAAGAGGCTGCTCCGCAAATAGCGCAGAGCAGCCTCTAATTTTTACAAGAATTAAGTATTCATCTAAGCCTCGTAAGTTACCTTAATTCGTTATACTTGTATTTCATGGATAACATTGTGAATATACACTGTTCATAAAAATTATAAAGGATGCATAAATATATAAATAAGATATCATATTTTATATAAAGTAAGTATTTAAAGGAGTTAAAATGAAAGAATTAACATTTAGAAATATTCGTTCAATAGCTATAAAAAATAGAATAGTTGAATGTGCAGATAAGTTATTTACTAATATGGAGTATGAGGATGTAAAAATAAAAGATATCTGTAAATCAGCAGGAGTATCTGTAGGTGGATTTTATCATTACTTTGGCTCTAAAGAGGACATTATTAATGAAGCATATAGAGCATTTGATATTAAAACTGAAGAACTGATGCAAAGTAGGACATTTAATACAAGGTGTGAGGCAATTTTATTCTTAATGGATTATCAGCTTAACGTTATTAATAGTAAGGGGTATATTTATACTACATGTTATTTTAAAAATCAATTATCAAACAAAGAAAAGTATATTTTAAGTAGGGAGAGATATTTTTATAGACAATTATTAATAGAAGTTACTGAGGCAATAAATAATGGGGAAATACATTATCCAAGTGCTGAGAAACTTACAGAACTTTTAGTAAAGATGAGTAGAGGAGCTGTTTATGATTGGTGTCTTCATGAAGGCAGTTATAATTTAGTTGAACAAACAATTGAAGACATGAAATCTATATTGGATGCATTTTTAAAATAGGGGCAAAGTCCCTGGGTTAAGATGGAAGAGGTTAAATAAATGATGATATCCATGTTGTAAAGAATAAAATAACTAGAGAACTTATAAAAAGACCTCTAGTTATTTTAACTTTTATATAAATATTATTTAGGTAATTGTTCTATTATATATCCAAAGCCATGTTCTCTATAATCTTCCCAGAATTTATGACGGTCTTCAGGAAATTGTACAGGTTCACTTAAACGCTGTTGTTCTGTAAGAGATTCTTCCTTTGGACGCTTTTCATATTTTAAGGCATCGCTGCATTTTTCAAGAAGCTTGGCACCTTTTTCATTATTAACTAAGATTACAGAAACTCCTTTTGTATCCATCCATTCAGGAGCATACTTTTCAATTCCCCAGTAGTCTGCAATTGTAATATCTGAGGTACGATGTATATCTGTAAATCGACACTCTGAGCAAGAAGGACGTGTAATGGTCTTTGCCCCAAAGAAAAGCTTATAAAACCTTTCATCGTTATGGACTTCCTCACTGGTTGAAGTTTTATATAGAAATGTTTTATTGCTATTTTCTCTACTCCAGTCAATTATCTTAGATCTAAATTGAATATCTGTTAGTTTTCCACCATGCTCTTTTTCTAATAATTTTTTATAGTCCTCCCAAACTAAGGGACTAGGAATACTGTGGCAAATCAAATCGCATATATATAGATTTTCAGTTAGTGATGAATAACGCATATATGCTCTAAGTCCTGCAGTTTGACAAGGTGTTCCAGTAAACAATACTGTTCTTTTATTAAGTAAATCCTTTTCTATTTGCTGAAAAATATTTCCCATATTGCTCTGTACATACTTAGATACTCTCATTCGATTTCTGCCTTCAATAGTTTCAGTTCTCTTGTGCAATACACGGAATTCGTCATCATAGTCAACACCATAAATAATCCCACCTTCTTTAAGTACTGCATCGGAAAGTGCTGTAAAGGCTCCACCAGATGTAGAACTCATAAGAACATCTTCTGATTTATGTTTAGCAACTAAAAATTCTGGCTCGGATTGTTGCTTATAATTCCCTTCACAAATTATAGGACAAATATTTACGCATTTGCGGCAATCTACACATAGTGCCTGGTCTATAACAGGATATAAAAATCCCTCTTGATCTGGTTCCATATGAATTGCTTTTGTAGGGCAAGCGTTAAAACATGCACTGCAACCTGAACAGTTTTCTTTCTTTGAATAAACTTTTTCCATGATAAATTCTCCCTTCTTTAGTTAAAATTATACTCATTCTATATAAAATTATTTATTTTTAATCTCTAAAATTTTAAAATATAGTGCATTAATTATTGGAATGAGATATAGATAAAAAGCATAAGGTATAAATCCTGTGCTGCTTACTCCCATTGTCATGGTAGGAACAAGAGCTGCTACATTCCAAGGAATAAGTGCAGCTAGTACTACTCCCGTATTTTCCAAATCTATAGCTAATTCATATTTATCAATATTCTTATCTTCATAGCTCTTACTCATAAGGTGGTGTGTTAAAACTGTAGAAATGGATTGATTACATCCAAAGGCTGCAGTAATGATACTAGTGATAATTGTATAAATAAATAATGTATATCGTGTTTTGGCCTTTAACAAGATAAGCTCTATATTTTTTAGCATATTTGTTCCCTCAAATATACCGGATAAGGCACAAGATATAAAAATAACTAAGGATGGTTTCCACATAGAAATAAGTCCGCCGCCTTTGAGCACATTTTGTAAATGACTAGATGAATCTAGCTGAAAGCCTAAGATTATAAATCTTAATACTTCTACTATACTATATTGCTGAAGTATTATAGCAATAGCGGAAGCTGACATAATGCTAAAAAGCATGGACAATTTAACATCTATTTTAAACAACGAAAAAATTAAAATTACTGCTGCCGGTAATAGGGTAATTAAATTAATCTTAAAAATATTTGATATTTCAGTATTCATATTGTTTTGAGTAAAGCTTAGAGGCTCTTGTAGTGAAAAAATTAGATAAATAATTATAGATAAAATAAATGGAAGTATTGAGGTTTTAAACATATTACGTATATTAGTATAAAGATTTGTGCGGGTTAAATTTGCAACTAAATTTGCACTAGAGGACATTGGCGAGCACCTGTCACCAAAATATGCACCTGCAATTATAGCACCAGAAGCCATATTTAAATTAATATTTCCAGCTTTGGCCATCAAGATTAATGCTACTCCTACAGTGCTTACCGTACCTAATGATGTACCCAATAGAAAAGATACAACACAGCTTATTATAAAAGCATATAGAATAAAGAAATTGGGATTCATGTATTTTATTCCATAATATATAATTGCGGGAACTGTTCCTGAAGCCATCCATATGCCCGTAATACATCCAATCAAGAAAAATATTTTTAGGACAACAAAGGATTTTTTTCCTCCATTAATTGACATTTTGATAATATCTGATAATAAGAATCCTCTTCTCCACGAAATAAAAGAAAAAATACATAAGGCGAGTAGTAATGAATAGCCTACAAATATTCCTTTATAAGCAGAAAAAATCAATACATAAAATGCAACTAACATGCTTACGATAATATCCATAATAGGTTCTCCTTTCGTTAAAAATAAGTATTTATATTTTAGTGAAGAGCTTAATTTTATGGTTTAAATTACTACTCAAAAGCTTAGTTTTATGTTAACATGGATTGTAATATCAGGCAAACGAATTGTTTTTATAAGTATAATCGGATATACCGATATATGCTATAAGGAGTGTTATTATGGAACTTAAACAATTGAAATCTTTTATAGTAGCTGCCGAAACTCTTAGTTTTAGCAAGACTGCAGAAATTTTAAATTTTGCTCAATCAAGCATATCGGATCAAATTCGATCTTTAGAAGAGGAATTTGGTTGCAAATTATTTGAACGCCTAGGTAGAAATATTTGTTTAACTGAGCAAGGAAATAAATTATTACCTTACGCTGAAAAAATTTTAAGTTTACATGATGAGGCAAAGGATAGTATCATAAGTGGGAAAATTCCAATGGGATCTTTAACTATTGCTACTGCTGAAACTCTTTGTGTATTTCGATTACCAGATTTATTCAAAGAATACTGCAGCCTCTATCCAGACGTGAATGTTAGACTAAAAATCGGTAATTGCGAAGACTTTCCAGATATGATTAGAAAAAATAAAATAGATATTGGCTTTGTTTTGGACAATGAAAGAGTTTATCCAGATATAATATCAAGGACTTTGTTTCATGAACCTTTAATTGTAGTAGCCAGCAATACTGAACCTTTGACTCAAAAGGATGTGGTTGAGATGCCTGAATTTGAGGGAAAAAATTTAGTGCTTACTCAAAGGGGTTGCAGTTATAGAGCTAGTTTTGAGGAGTTTTTATCAAGTGTTGATGTAGCTCCAAGCTCTATTTTTGAATTAGAAAGCATAGAGGCTATAAAACAATATGCTGCCAGTGGTTTTGGCATAGCTTTTTTACCGCGTATTGCTGTTGAAAAGGAAATAGAAAACGGACAATTAGTTGAAATAAAATACAACGGGCCTAAATTTTATACTTCAGCTCAAGTTATATATCATAAGGATAAATGGATATCTCCAGCGCTACAGGCTATATTAGATATGGTGGAAGAAAGACTTAAATAGATGAAGTAATAGAGATATCCTTTAAAAGTAAAGATGCAGGGAGGGATAACAATTTTTAAAAGTTGTTACCCCTCCCTCTATTTATTCAACTTGCCACTTGCCACTTGGGTGGCACTAAAAAGGGGTACATTAAGAAATTCTTAAGATTTATGTTGGGCACTTATTAAGATTTAGTTGATACCATTACTTTATAGATAGCAGTAAGGAGTGTGTTATAATATGGATAAATTAACGTGTTGAGGTGAATGGGATTGAATATATTAGTTTGTGATGATGATAAGGAAATATTAGATGCCATAAAAATTTATTTGACAAATGAGGGATATACAATATTTAAAGCTTCTAATGGAATAGAAGCACTAGAAATAATTGAAGAAAAGGAAATACATCTTATTATAATGGACATCATGATGCCTAAAATGGACGGACTCAGAGCTACAATGAAGATAAGAGAAAACAATAATATACCAGTAATAATGCTATCAGCAAAGGTCGAGGATACGGATAAAATCATGGGGTTAAACATGGGAGCTGATGATTATATAACTAAGCCATTTAATCCATTGGAGTTAATTGCAAGAGTTAAGTCTCAGCTGAGGAGATACACAACACTTGGAAGTCTTGAAACAAAAAGTAATGTTTTTAAAACTGGGGGACTTGTAATAGATGACGAAAGTAAGATTATAACTGTAGATGGAGAAGAAGTTAAACTTACTCCAGTACAATATAAGATATTAAAGCTATTGACTGCAAATGCAGGGAGAGTATTTTCTATAGATGATATATACGAAAAGGTATGGCATGAAGTTGCTTTTAATCCAGAAAATACTGTAGCAGTTCACATAAGAAAAATAAGAGAAAAGATTGAAATAAATCCGAAAGAGCCGAAATATTTAAAGGTGGTGTGGGGAATTGGATACAAGGTGGAAAAAATATAGTCATTCATTAGTAGCTAAGATAATCCTTTTTATAATTGTAATTGCATCCTTTACTGGTGTAATAAAAACTTTAATGAATTTAGTAAGCACTAATAATGATGATTTTGGAATAATATTTGAAGATAATTATTATCAAAGTTCGAAGTTTATAGAAGATAGCAGCAGTGTCATTGATGCATTAACGGAAATAACAGTTAAATACAAAAATCAGGAAAATGTTTTAAAGGGTGGTTCTATAACAGAAGATAGAATTCAAAATGAAGTAAACAATACTAATTTGTATTGGGAGTTTGAGTCTAAATCTAAACTTTTTAATCCAAATTTAAGTTATGAAGAAAATTATAATAAGTTTAAAGAGGTTTATGCTGATAAAATTTCTGAAATAAAGAATGATTTGATAAAGAAAGAGTTAAGAGATTATAACGCCAATATTCAAAGATTAAAGGACGTTAAGGGAGTTATATATTATACAAGTGATGGTACAAATGTATTTACAAACAGCACCAATACTAGCATAGGATATTTTGAGTCTTTTCCTTCTTATATAATATATGACAAGGCTCAGGAAAAGGTATATCCAAAGGAAATATTGAATAATAGAAATTATCATTGGATTTTATCAAATATTAATGAATTACATCAGCATGATTCTGTTATATATGTTGGATTTACAAATGAGTATTTAAATCCAGCAATTGAAGAATGGAAACAAAGCAGAGTAATTATTAATAGCAGCCTTCATGAAATATCAGGTTTTTTACTAGGATTACTGATATCATTTATATGTCTAGTAATAGTCACAGGTAGAAAATTCTTTGGCGATAAAGAGGTTCATTTAAATTCCTTTGATAAATTATACAATGATATAAATATAATAGTATGTTTTCTTTTAATAGGCTTATGGATTGCACCGGTGGTCTCTCTAGGTATTGACATTCATAATTTAAATAACATTGTAATTCCACTGACAGCTTTTATAGCTTCATTAGGATTAATTTTTGTATTGACATTGATTAAACACATTAAAAATAGGACATTTATAAAACATACATTAGTTTACAAGATATTCAATAGGATATTTAAATTTGTAAAAGAAATATATAATAACGGAAGTTTTGCTGTAAAAATTGCTTTAATAACAATAGGTTATCCAATACTTGTTGCATTAACTTTCTTTATGTTCCCAATAACAATTGGAGCAGCAGTATGGATTACATTTAAGAAAACAAAAGAATTTCAATTAATAAAAGATGGGGTAGAGAGGGTAAAAAAAGGTGAGCTGAACCATAAAATAAACTTAGAAAGTAAAGGGGAACTCGGAAAACTTGCCTCAAATATCAATAGCATAACAGAAGGATTAAGTAAGGCAGTTGAAAATGAGGTCAAAAGTGAACGTTTAAAAACTGAATTAATTACAAACGTATCTCACGATATCAGAACTCCCCTAACTTCAATTATCACCTATGTAGATTTACTAAAAAAAGAAACAGATAAATCAAAGTCAGAGGAATATATAGAAATACTAGAACAAAAGTCTCAAAGACTGAAAGTGTTAACAGAAGATTTATTTCAAGCTGCAAAAGCATCTAGTGGAAGCATTCCAGTAGAGTATGAAAAGATAGATGTTGTCTCCTTAATAACTCAGGGACTTGGGGAACTTAATGATAAAATTGAAGAACTAGGGTTAGAATTTAAGTTAAATCATCCTAAAGATAAAGTTTATATTAAAGCAGATGGGAAATTGTTTTGGAGAGTTATAGAAAACTTATTGTCTAACATATTTAAATATGCACTTTCAGGTTCAAGGGTGTATGTACACATTGACAACCTCGAAAGCGAAGTTAGGATAGTAATTAAAAATATTTCTGCTTATGAATTAAACATCTCTGCAGATGAGTTAATGGAGCGTTTCAAAAGGGGAGATGAATCAAGAAGCAGCCAAGGAAGCGGACTTGGATTATCCATAGCTAAAAGTCTTATTGATATTCAAAATGGGAAATTTAATATTGAAATAGATGGAGATTTGTTTAAGGCTGTAATCCAAATGCCCAAATTTTAGACGGGGCCAGGCCCTTGGGATAATCTGTAAAATATAAAAATATCATTCTTAGTAAAATAGTATGCTTCCCTTAAGGTATATAGATGAAAAAATAAAAATCTGTTACTTTAAGGGAAGCACTTTTCATTATAACATTCGGGGCAATTTGCATATGCTTATACTCTTTAGTATAATTGTTTATGGAGCAAAAGCATAATGTTGTCATAACGGGTATTTTATACTTAGAAAAATAAGATGAACAATAGAAAGGAATAATAGATATGTTAGAAATATTAAAGGCAATTTTATTTGGTATTATTGAGGGGATAACGGAGTGGCTTCCAGTAAGCAGTACAGGGCATATGATCTTACTTGACGAATTTGTAAAGCTCAATGTATCTGCGGTTTTTAAAGAAATGTTTTTAGTTGTAATACAGCTCGGAGCTATTTTAGCTGTGGTAGTAACTTATTGGAAGAAAATAATGCCATTTTCTCTAAATAGTAAAGAATTTATTAAAAAAGACGTTTTTGTAATGTGGATGAAGATTATCGTGGCATGCATTCCTGCGGCAGTAGTTGGATTGCTTTGGGACGATAAAATTGAAGCGCTATTTTATAATTATAAAACTGTAGCTATAATGCTTATCTTATTTGGAGTTTTATTCATAATTGTAGAAAATAATAATAAAGGTAAAGAAACTAAAATTAATGCAATTTCTGAAATAACATTTAAAGCAGCTTTTATTATTGGAATGTTTCAGCTAATTGCAGCAGTGTTTCCAGGAACTTCACGTTCAGGATCAACTATACTTGGTGGTATACTAATTAACATGAGTAGAACTATTGCAGCAGAGTTTACTTTTTTTATGGCAATACCGGTAATGTTTGGAGCAAGCTTGCTTAAACTTGTGAAATTTGGACTAGCCTTTAATCAAATGGAACTTTTGATTTTAACAACAGGAATGGTTACTGCTTTTATAGTATCAGTTATAGTAATAAAGTTTTTAATGCAGTACATAAAAAAACACGACTTTAAAGTATTTGGATGGTATAGAATTGTTCTTGGAATCATTGTGCTTTTATACTTTTTAATTAGATAGAAGTAGGTTAATAGCATTATTAATATCTCGCATATATTAATAATGCTATTTTTATTTCAGTTCCTTTTTATTTTTAATTTCTAGCAAATAACAATAATTTTATATGGTGTAGTTTGGGCTGGTATACTTCTTGTGGTAGCACCATAGACAACAATTAGATTTCTATTTGCAGGGCTTTCAGTAAAAAGTTGATCATTTCTAAGTACTATCTTAGTGTATGGTGAAATATTTAATTTTAAGGTACCGTCACTACTTACAAGCGCTGAGTTAAAATAGGATACTTTTACATTTTGAAGTACTGTATCTTTTGCCATAACAATTGCACGAAGCTGTGGTGGGTAAATTAAAGGTACGGGTGCATTTGCATCATAAAATCCAGTTACCCTGTCTCCTAGAACGACTGTTACGTGGTCAACAAAGTAAGTACCTGGTGATACCACAAAATTAACTATATTTCCATCTTTATTTTCTACAGACATTAACTTATAACATCCTGTTCTTTCATCAGTTGCTGTCCAAAAGTCTTCAATCATAGTAATAGTGCCAGAAAAAGATTTGAAGATTGCCAATTCTTAATCCTCCAGATTTAGTTCTATATTGTAATATATGTATTTTGTGAAATTTGTGTTAGTTTTAAAATAAATTATCTGTGTAAATATTTGAATAGATTACCTTGAGTAATGAAGTCCTTGGCAGAAGTGCCGGGGATTTTTTCTATGCATAAATTTTAGAAGAAATTCATAAATAATGCTAGGGCTAAAAAGACTATCTAGGATAATATGCAAAATAATACTGAAAATTTACCTACAGAAAAACGAAGTAAATTATTGTTTTAAGTAGAATATGGTGGATAATCACCCGAAATGGTATAAATTAATAATGTAAAATCACTTGAGTGATTTGTAATAATTATTATTAAGTAGTACAATAAATTATATAGTTATTATATGTAAATGATAAATATTATTCTAGATATGGTAGACAATAGAAAGGGCAGTAATTAGGTAAATTTTAATTGCTGCAGTTAATTAAAGAATTACATTATATGAAATTGTTTTAATTATGAGGAGGTATATGTATGTTTTTTAAGACTACAGAACAACACGAAGATTTTAGATTAAAAATTAGGCAATTTGCTGAAGAGCAAGTCAAGCCAATTGCATTTATGTTGGATCAGGAAAATAAATTTCCTTCAGAAGTTGTTAGCGGATTAGCTGATATGGGCGTAATGGGAATCCCATATGCAAAAGAGTACGGTGGGGCAGGTTTAGATGTTATAAGTTATGCAATTGCCGTTGAAGAATTGTCAAGAGTGGATGGAGGTACAGGTGTAATTCTTTCTGCGCATACATCACTAGGGACATATCCAATTGCTGCCTATGGAACAGAAGAACAAAAACAAAAGTATTTAATCCCACTTGCAAAGGGGGAAAAGCTTGGTGCATTTGGACTTACCGAGGAGAATGCCGGTAGTGACGCTGGTGGTACTGAAACTACTGCTGTTCTAGAAGGTGATTATTATATTTTAAATGGTGAAAAGATCTTCATTACCAACGGTGGAGAGGCTGATATTTATATTGTCTTTGCAGTTACTACGCCAAATATAGGCACTCGCGGCATTAGTGCGTTTATCGTAGAAAAAGGCTGGGAAGGCTTTAGCTTTGGTAAGCACTACGATAAGATGGGTATTCGTTCTTCTGCAACTGCTGAGTTGATTTTTAATAATGTAAAGGTACCTAAGGAAAATTTATTAGGTAAGGAAGGTGAAGGCTTTAAGATTGCTATGTCCACGTTGGATGGCGGACGTATTGGTATTGCAGCTCAAGCTCTAGGTATAGCACAAGGTGCTTATGAGAATGCATTGGAATATTCAAAAGAAAGAGTTCAATTTGGCAAACCTATATGCCAGCAGCAAGTCATTGCTTTTAAGTTAGCTGATATGGCTACAAAGCTTAGAGCAGCTAGGATGCTTATTTATAGTGCAGCAGAACTTAAGCAAAATCACGAGCATTATGCTATGGAAGCTGCTATGGCAAAACAATATGCTTCCGATGTTTGCCTTGAGATTGTTAACGACGCTGTTCAGATATTTGGCGGAAGTGGTTATCTTAAAGGTATGGAAGTTGAACGTGCATATAGAGATGCTAAGATTTGTACAATTTATGAAGGAACTAACGAAATTCAACGTGTTGTTATTGCTGCCAACATCATTGGCAAGATGCCTAAGACTGAGTATGCAGGAAAGACTTCCCGTGAACCTTCTACAGGGTATCGTAAGAAAGTAGTTTATAAGGATGGAACTCTTGAAGAAAGAGTTAATTCTCTTGTGGAAGCACTTAAGACAGATGGCTATGATTTCACAGTTGGAATTCCTTTAGATACTCCTATAACCAAGGCAGAAAGGGTAGTAAGTGCAGGTCTAGGCATAGGAGAAAAGGAAAATATGAAGCTAATTGAAGATTTAGCAGTACAAGCTGGTGCTGCTATAGGTTCTTCACGTCCAGTAGCTGAGACTCTTAAATATGTACCACTTAATCGCTATGTTGGTATGTCAGGTCAAAAATTTAATGGAAATCTTTATATTGCATGCGGTATTTCTGGTGCAGGTCAGCATTTGAAGGGTATAAAGGATGCTACTACAATTGTTGCTATAAATATTGACCCAAATGCTAAGATATTTAAAAACGCAGACTACGGTATTGTTGGCGATTTAATGGAAGTATTGCCGGTGCTTACTAAGGCTTTAGATAATGGAGAAACAAAGAAGGAAGCTCCACCAATGAAGAAGATGAAGAGAGCTATTCCTAAGAAAGTTGTTCCAACTTGGAAGCATTATGTATGTAATGGATGTGGTTATGAATACGATCCTGGTGTTGGTGATCCAGAGGGAGAAATAGCTACAGGAACTCTATTCGAAAATATACCAGAAGATTGGACTTGTCCTGCTTGCGGTGAAGAAAAGAATATGTTTATAGAAGTGTAGCTCCTATAAGTAAACACGATAATATGTTTTGGTGTAAAGGAGGATTAATAATGTATTGTGTTAGAAAAATAACTGAGGATCTTTATTGGGTTGGTGGTAATGATCATCGCCTTGCTTTATTTGAAAATGTCCACCCCATTCCAAGAGGGGTTTCATATAATTCATATTTACTTTTAGATGAGAAAACAGTGCTGTTTGATACAGTGGACTGGTCAATTTGCCGTCAGTTTCTTGAAAATATTAAAGGAGTCTTAGGGAATCGAACTTTAGATTATATGGTAATCAATCATATGGAGCCAGATCACGCAGCTTGCATTGAAGAAATTGTTCTTCGTTATCCAGATGTAAAGATTATATGTACTGAAAAAGCTTTTATGTTCATGCATCAGTTTGGTTTTCAAATTGATAATGACATAACACAAGTTAAAGAAGGAGACACTATGTCTTTTGGAAAGCATAATGTTGTATTTGTATCAGCTCCAATGGTACATTGGCCAGAAGCTATGGTAACCTATGATACTACCGATGGTGTATTGTTTTCAGCTGATGCCTTTGGTTCCTTTGGTGCTTTAGATGGGAAGCTCTTTAATGATGAGATGAACTTTGACCGCGATTGGATTGATGATGCTAGAAGGTATTACACAAATATTGTAGGGAAATATGGACCTCATGTTCAGGCTCTTTTAAAGAAAGCTAGTACTATTGACATTAAGATTATATGCCCTCTGCATGGACCAGTATGGCGTAATGATTTGGGGTACTTTTTAGATAAGTACAGCAAGTGGAGCAGCTATGAACCTGAAGAAAAGGGTATAATGATTGTTTATGCAACAATGTATGGAAATACAGAAGCTGCTGCCACTGATTTAGCAACAAGGTTAGTTGAAAAAGGAATGACAAATGTAGTTATGTATGATGTTTCAAAAACTCATGTGTCATATTTGATTTCGGAATCATTTAAATATAGCCATATAGTTCTTGCTTCTGTAACCTATAATTTGAAGATTTATCCACCAATGCTTAATTACATTATGGATATGAAGGCATTAAATCTTCAAAAACGTACTTTTGCCCTTATAGAAAATGGTTCATGGGCTCCTCAATCAGGTAAATTAATGCATGAACTTATAGATGAGATGAAAGAAATGACTATTTTAGATAATGAGATGACAGTGACCTCAGCATTGAAAGAAAGTGATGAGGATTCAATGGATGCTCTTGCTGACAGCATTATAGTATCAATGAAGTAACTAGATATCTGAAAATAGCAGCTAACTATTTATTTAGAAGGCTGCTATTTTCTGTTTTCCATAGGAGATACTTATTTGGAACAATTTTTATATTTTTACATAGTTATGGTATAATAGATGGGATTGCTTTTTGGTAAGCATTTATTATTTTAAAGAAATATTTGAGAGTTTTTCAGTTAAGGGGGAGAGTTATATGGAAAATGATGTGACTGTTGAAATAAAAGACCTTCGCATGAGTTATGGAGATAAGGAAGTTTTAAAGGGAATAAATTTGGAAGTGCATAAAGGTGAGGTTATAGGCTATATAGGTACTAATGGAGCTGGTAAGAGTACAACAATTAAAATAATATTAGGTATTGTTGAAGGGTACACAGGAGAGGTTAAGGTTCTAGGGCAGGATATATCCAACGATAAATTAGAATATAAAAGAAAAATTGGATATGTACCTGAGGTTGCTGAAATATACGACAATCTCACTGCAAGAGAGTATCTTACTTTTATAGGAGAACTGTATGGAATGAGCAGTGAAATTGTAGATGAAAAAGCTGAAAAACTTATGGGCATATTTGGTATAGGAGATTCTTATAATTCAAGAATCAGCTCTTATTCTAAAGGGATGAAGCAAAAGGTTTTAATTATATCAAGTTTACTTCATAACCCAGATATATTGTTCTGGGATGAACCTTTGAGCGGATTGGATGCAAATAGTGTAATGGTTGTAAAGGAAATTCTTGCTCAGCTGGCAAAGCAGGGTAAAACCATATTTTATTCATCTCATATAATGGACGTAGTTGAAAAAATAAGTAATAGGATAGTGTTATTGAATAACGGAGAAGTTGTGGCAGATGGCAGCTTTCAAGAGCTTAAAGAAAGCTCAAAAGAAGGATCTTTGGAACAAATATTTAATCAAATTACAGGGTTTAGCCAATACGAGGCTATAGCAGAAGAATTTGTATCAATAGTTGAAGAGGTGTAGTTTGATGAAAGATTTTAAGATTTTGAGATTTCTAGATAAGTTAAAGCCTGTATTTGAAAAGATAGGCGTTGACTATAGGATAATGAGAAAAATTCTTCAAATGAAATTATTAATGGATGGAAGAAGAGCTCCAACAGTTTTTGCTGGTAATAATAAGAATAAAGATGATGATGGTAATAAATTTTTAAAATCTTTATGGATATATATTTTAATGGGATTGATATTAATTCCATTTGTAATTATGAAAAATAATTATATATATCAAATGAGCATTGTATTTGTTATAATTATGTTTTTTGTTATGACATCTTTGATTTCAGATTTTTCTTCTGTACTTTTAGACATCAGAGATAAAAATATAATAGGGACAAAACCCGTAGATCCAAAATCTTTAAGACTTGCAAAGACTATTCATATTTCTATATATATGTTTTATTTAACAGCTGCTTTAGTAGGACCAGCACTTTTAGTGAGTTTATATTCTCAAGGGATAGAATTCTTTATTCTTTTTCTTATCTCTATAATACTACTGAATATGTTTATTATAGTGCTAACATCATTGGTTTATTTTTTAATTCTAAGATTTTTTGATGGAGAAAAGCTTAAAGATATAATAAATTACATCCAAATAATTTTAACAATAGTAATTTCAATAGGATATCAATTACTAGGAAGATTATTTAGTATAGTGGACTTGAAAATTCAATTCACCCCAAAGTGGTGGCAGTATTTTATAGCGCCAATCTGGTTTTCAGCGCCATTTCAAATAATTAAGAAATCAGAAGTAAATAGCTATTATGTAACATTCACCATTATGGCTATTGTAATTCCTATTATATCAATTGTAGTTTATACAAAGCTAATGAGTGTTTTTGAAAAGAATCTTCAAAAGTTGAATAATAACTATGAAAATAATAAAAAAGATAAAAGAAAACCAGGTGAATTGCTTTCAAAAATGTTATGCAGAAGTAAAGAGGAAAGAATATTTTTTAGGTTTGCTTATGATATGATGAAAAACGAAAGAGAATTTAAGCTTAAAGTATATCCCTCATTAGGATTTTCTATAGTGTTTCCTTTTATATTTTTGTTTCAGCAGTTTGCAATATCTAGTATAAAAGAAGTTTCTCAAGGCAAGTCATACTTTTTTATATACTTTTCTGGCATGATGTTATCTACTATTATGCTTATGATTAGATATTCTGAAAGATATAAAGGAGCATGGATTTATAAGGCTTTACCAATTGATAATGTTTCAAATGTATTCAAAGGAACGATAAAGGCCTTTATAGTAAAGCTATTTTTTCCTATATTTTTATTTCAATCTATAATTTTTATTGCTATATTTGGAGTTAGAATAGTACCTGATATATTAGTAGCATTTCTAAATATGATGATATTTAATACGTTATGTTTTATGGCATCTAAAAGATCCTTGCCATTTTCGCAGGCTTTTGGATCAGCACAGCAAACAAATGGATTTATAAATTTGATGCTAACCATAGTACTTGGTATTTTGGGAGTAATTCATTATAAAATAGCAAACATAACTTATGGAGTGTACGTATATTTATTTTTATCATTTATAGTGAATTTTGTGCTGTGGAAAATAGCATTTAATATCTCGCCTAAAAGGGTTGTTAACAACTGAGCATGGTTTTGGTAAAATACTTAGTAAGCCTGTGAAAAGTTTATCTACAGGTTTAATGTGTTGAAAAAATTCCAAATTTATGTATAATATAAATAGACTCAAATATAAACATGAAAAAATATAAATGTAAAGGTGTTGTAAATATGCAAAAAGAGGTAGTTTTTAATTAAACTAACTGAATAGGGATTAATTTTAGAAAGTACATTGAAAAAGTCTTGAATTATTCAAGGTTTATTTGTAGTGGAAGTAATTATTAAAATATTGATTGCTGCCATGTTTATTTGTGTACTTCTAAAATAATCATTATTATAATGAGCATGTTACACCTTATTTGCATAATAGGAAAGCCGTGTTCTAAACACGGTATTTTTACGCCTATTTTTGCTGCATTTATAGATATGATATGAAATTTTAATTTATATATCCTAGTAATAATCTGTATAAATTAAAGTTTTAAGTCTATGTTTATATTTGGGTTATATAATTAAGAGGCTGTAAGTGAATTTATGTTCATTTACGGCCTTTTTTATTTGAGGAGATTACTATGATGGTTTATATATTTAAAATATTTACATTAAAAGATACAACTAAAATTTTTCATAAATACAAGGATGGTGAATAATTAATGATTAAAAAATTTTCAGCATATAAAATTTATTTATTATTTTCCGCTATTACAGCAATGTGCTTTTCAATGGCAGCTACAGTTATGATATTGTACCACATTGAAAAGGTGCATTTGAATCCGCTTCAACTTATACTTGTGGGAACTACTTTAGAAGCGGCATGCTTTTTATTTGAGATTCCTACAGGCATAGTTGCGGATATATACAGCCGTAAATTATCTATTATTATTGGCACAGCTTTGACAGGGTTAGGATTTATTTTAGAAGGTTCTATTTCTAGTTTCATATTTGTACTTGCAGCACAAATAGTATGGGGATTAGGATCTACCTTTGTTAGCGGAGCTGTTGAGGCATGGATTGCTGAAGAAGAAAAAACTAAAGACTTAGATCAAATATATATAAGAGGAGCGCAGGCAGGACAAATTGGTACAGTTATAGGAATAATACTAAGTACAATAATAGGAAATTTATCTATTAGACTGCCCATTATATTTAGTGGATGTCTATTTATAATTTTCGCATTGTTCTTAGCGGTGTATATGCCAGAAAACAATTTTAATCCATCTGCTCCTGAAGATTTAAATACCTTTAAAAAGATGGGGTACACATTTAAATCTGGTCTTAAGTTTATAAAAAGTAAACTTATAATAATGATTTTACTTTCTGTAACTTTATTTTACGGTTTATCCAGTGAGGGTTATGATAGGCTTTCCAGTGCACATTTTCTTCAAGATACTACCCTTCCTAAGATTGGAAGTCTTCAACCAGTAACTTGGTTTGGTATTTTTGGAATTGCGGGAATGATATTAAGTGCTGTAGTAATGCAGTTTATAGCAAAGAATCTAGAAGAAAGAAACAAGCTTCAAAGTGGAAAAGTATTATTAGCTACGAATATATTTTATATATCCTTTATGTTAGTATTTGCACTTACAAGAAACTTTAGTTTAATGCTAATAGCTTATTTAACAACAAATATGTTTAGAACTATAAACGAACCTATATTTAATGCATGGTTAAATGGTCATATAGATGACAGAGCAAGAGCAACTGTGCTTTCTATAAACGGACAAATAAATGCTTTAGGGCAAATTTTAGGTGGACCAATTATAGGAGTAATAGCTACAAAAATTTCTGTAAGTATTGGTATAGCAAGTACTTCATTATTGCTAACACCGATATTGGTGTTATATGGTATTACAATGATAATGGATAGAAAGCATATAAAATAATTTAATGAATCCATTTACATTATCTAAGGTTTTATAAAACTTAAGATTTCTTAAGAAATTTTTATAAGTGTCGTAAAGTTTCCCTTCTAAAATGAAATTATCACATTAGAAGGGAAGTAAAAAATATGAAAAATGGACTAAGAAAGATTTTGATATTTATTATTATGATAGCTTGTGGATTTTGGTATATGGCAGAGGATGCAGGGATAGAATTAAGCCGAATGAATTTTAAAGCAAGCGAAAGTAACCTAGATAAAAAATATGATTTTTTCAATGAAAAAGATAAATTAAGCAATGTAAATAATACTAATATAAATACACAAATGATACTGGTAAATGGACAATATGGTTTAGATAAAGATTACAAACCTAAAAAGTTAACTATACCAAATATATCATTTGCTAGTGGAGTAAGTAAGGAAGAAAGGCATGTAGCAGGAATTATTGTAAAGCCTCTAGAAGATTTAGTTAGTACAGCTAAAGAAGAAGGGGTAATATTACTTGGGAATTCAGGCTATAGATCATATAAATCACAAAATAATACTTATACTAGTAGAGTGAAATCAGAAGGAAAGAAGCTTGCAGATGCATATGTAGCAAAGCCTGGATTTAGTGAACATCAAACAGGGTTATGTATTGATATTACCAATGAAGGTAAATACTTTGTAAAAGGAACAAAGGAAGCAGATTGGCTTGCAGAAAATTGCTATAGATTTGGTTTTATTATAAGATATCCTTATGGAAAGAAAAATATAACAGGTATAGAATATGAACCTTGGCATATTAGATATGTTGGAAAAGAAGCGGCCAAGTATATTCATGATAATGGAATTACATTAGAGGAATACTTAGGCAAATAATTATATATTTGGAGGAGTAAATGAACAACAATATTCTTGTGGTGGATGATGAAAAGGAAATAAGAAACTTATTAGAAATAAACCTTATAAACGAAGGATATACTGTTTTTAAGGCAAGCTGTGGAGAAGAAGCTTTAGAGATATTAGATAGAGAAGAAATTCATTTAATAGTTTTAGATATAATGATGCCAGGTATGGATGGACTGGAAGTTTGTAGAAGGGCAAGAGAAAAGTACAGCATTCCAATTCTTATGTTAAGTGCAAAAGCAGAGGACATGGATAAGATACAGGGCATTATGACTGGGGCAGATGATTATGTATGCAAGCCCTTTAACCAATTAGAACTTACAGTTAGAATAAGAGCATTACTTAGAAGGGCGTATTTTTTAAATACTAAAATGCAGGTTTCAGATGACGTATTAAGAATTGAGTCGATGGTTATAGATAAGAGTAAACACAAGGTAACAGTAGATGATAATGAAGTAGATTTAACAGCAAGAGAATTTGATATTTTATATTTATTAGCTACAAACAGAGGAAGGGTTTTTAGTGCAGAAGAAATTTTTGAAAAGGTATGGAAAGAAAGATACTATCAATCCAATAATACTGTTATGGTGCATATGAGCAGAATTAGAGATAAAATTGAGCAGCATATGAAAGGAAATAAGATAATTCACACTGTATGGGGAGTTGGATATAAAATTGAAAAATAAAAGATTGTATAAACATTGGATATTATCATTATGGGATATAACATTGGCTTTATTGTTAACCTATATCACACTGATTGTAGGTAGTAAGATATTAGTTTATTTATATATAAACACTAAGATTCAACTCATTAATTATTTTTTTAAGTTCTGGCGTATCCTTAGAGATGAAATCTTTGGAGGCAGGATTTATACAATTATTATAATATCCTTTTTTATTGTGTTTTACTTACTTATAACCTATAGAAAAACTAAAAGCCTTGCAGCTATCATGGACCAAACTGAAATAATGGCTAAAGGAGATTTAGATAGGTTAATAAAAGTTACGGCAAGAGGCGACATCAAAAATTTAATGAATAATATAAATGATATATCAAAGCAGCTCAAAGACATAACAATTGAAGAAAGAAGAGCCCAGCAAACTAAAAATGATTTAATAACCAATGTCTCACATGATTTAAGAACTCCATTAACTTCGATAATAGGATATCTAGAAATCATTGATACAGATCAATATAAAGATGAACTAAGGCTAAGGTATTATGCAAATATTGCATATCAAAAGGCAAAGGATTTAAATTTGCTTATAAATGATTTGTTTGAACTTACTAAAATGCAAAATAACACTATTAATTTAGATAAGTCTGATATTAATTTGGTTGAATTGTTAGGTCAGGTGGTTGCTTATTTTGAGTATCAATTTAAAAATGCCAATATGAAATCTAGAATTAATTTTTCAGAGGATAAGCTAATAGTGAATGCAGATGGAAGAAAATTAGTTAGAGCATTTGAAAACTTGCTGTCAAACGCAATTAAGTATGGTCAAGATGGTCATTATGTGGATATAACAACAAAACTTCAAGGGAAAATAGCAGTAGTTCAAGTTATAAACTATGGGCAATCAATATCATCAATAGACTTACCATATATATTTGATAGATTTTATAGAGTAGAAAAATCAAGAAATAGAGATATAGGGGGATCTGGGCTAGGTCTAGCCATAACAAAAAATATTATAGAGCTGCATCAAGGGAGTATATCTGCTTACAGTGATGATAGTACAACTATATTTGAGGTTAGATTACCAGTGAAAAATTAAGTGCCACCCACATGGCAAGTGGCAAGTGTTACCTACTTGCCACTTGCCACGTGGGTGGCACTTTATATTATTTTGTATAATTATCAAAGTAACCTTGAATGAATATTATAGGAGTACCTTTATCTCCGCTTCCTGAAGTCAAGTCAGAAAGTGATCCTATAAGATCAGTAAGTTGTCTTGGTGTAGTACCCTGGGATACCATGTTACCAACAAGGTCTGATTCTTTATTTATAATGTATTCTGAAATAGCTTTTTTAAGTTCTTCTCCTTCTAAGTGAGCAAAGTTATTATCAGCAAGGTATTTTAATTTAACTTCGCTAGGTGTACCTTCAAGTCCTGATGTATAAGCTGGTGATACAACTGGGTCAGCAAGTTCCCAAATCTTACCTACTGGATCTTTGAAAGCTCCATCACCATAAACCATAACTTCTACAGTTTTACCTGTCTTTTCTTTAAGAACTGCTTGTATTTTATCAACTATAGGCTGACAATTACGTGGGAAAAGCTTAACGCTTTCTTCTGTTGATTTATTTGAACCTAAAAGACCATAAGCATCGTTATAACCACTGCCATCTATTGATGCTGATAAAATATTGTCTAGGCTGTAAATCTTATCTCCACCATTTGCTTTTAATATCTTTTTAGTTCTAAATCTTGAGTGAATATCACAAGTAAGAACATTTTTTGTGTAATTTAAAATAGTTTTTGGGTTGTTTGAGAAGATAACTTCACATTCAGTACCGTACTCTTCAATTAAAGATTTATAATAATCAATATAATCAACACCAGTAAAAGTATGTTTCTTATATCCGAAATGACCACGGAATTCTTCTTCAGTTAAAACATCTGTCCAAGGATTAACTCCTTTTTCATCAAGCTCGTCTATATCTACTAAGTGATTACCTACTTCATCAGATGGATAGCTAAGCATTAAAACGATTTTCTTAGCTCCCTTTGCAATACCACGAAGGCAGATAGCAAAACGGTTACGGCTTAAAATTGGGAATATTACACCTATTGTGTCGTCACCAAACTTTGCTTTTACATCCTGAGCAATGTTATCTATAGTTGCATAGTTCCCTTGAGCACGAGCTACTATTGATTCTGTTACAGTAACAATATCCTTATCATTAATAGAGTAGCCTTCTACTTCTGAAGCCTTTAATACAGTGTTTACAACTATTTCTGCAATATCGTCTCCTGTTTTGATGATTGGGGCACGAAGGCCTCTAACTACAGTTCCAACAATTCTTTCCATTTTCATTTCTCCTTAAATTTTGTGTATTTATGTAAAAATTATTATTTAACACTCATACTTGTACTATACAACACATTTGTGGTATAAGTAAAATAAATATATATAATGTGGTATATAAGGAGCGGTTATATGATCAGTAAATTAGATTTATATAAGGTCTTTTGTGAAGTGGCAAAGCATGAAAGTTTTTCTAAAGGTGCAAAAGCACTGTATATGACTCAACCTGCTGTGAGCCAAGCCATTATGCAACTGGAAGAAGGCCTTGAGGTGCGACTTTTTACTAGAACACCTAAAGGGGTAGTTCTTACTAATGAGGGAAAGCTTCTATTTGAGTATGCAAATTCTGCTATAAATTTAATTAATATAGGGGAAGAAAAACTATTAGAATCAAAAAATATAATGCTGGGGGAGTTAAAAATAGGGGTGGGGGATGCTATTTCACGATATTTCCTGCCAACCTTTTTAGATAAATTTCATAGTGACTATCCAAGCATAAAGCTAAAGATTGTAAATAGAACAACTTTAGAACTTTGTGCAATGCTCAAGTCAGGAGAAATTGATATTGCAATATGTAATTTCCCAATTGAAGACCATTCTTTAGTAACAAAAAAATGCATGGATGTACAGGACGTTTTTGTTTGCGGGGATAAGTTCAAGGATACACTATCCATGCCTTTAAGTTTTGAGGAGTTATCAAAATTACCATTGATATTACTTGACAATAAATCAAATTCAAGAAGATATGTGGAAAAGTATATCCTATCAAAGGGCATTGAAATTTCCTCGGAAATTGAACTTGGATCTCATGATTTATTATTAGAGTTTGCAAAAATAAATTTAGGCTTAGCTTGTGTTATTAAAGAGTTTTCACAGGAATATTTAAAAAGTGGTATTTTATATGAAGTTGAAACAGTTGAAGAAATACCTAAAAGAAGTATAGGTGTTTGTTTTTCAAAAAATGCATCTCTTTCTCCAGCTTCAAAAAAGTTTCTAGAGATACTAGAAAGTGCCACCCACATGGCAAGTGGCAAGTGAAATATATAATTATAAAAATAAGCATGGCTTTATAGCACATGCTTACTTTTTAGGAGATTATCATATTTTACTTAGTATCTATAATATAATCATTGCAACAATAATAGTTGCAGCAAATCCTACCATTACAGGTATCATATTTTTTCTCACTAAATCTAGAGGTTCAACACCGCATATTGCAGCTACAGGAATAACTCCCCAAGGGATTATTGTTCCTCCGCCTACCCATACAGTAGATATTTGTCCAAGAGCTGCAAGACCTTCTTTATTTATGCTTATAGCTTGAGAAAAAGTCTGCGCTAAAGAACCTACCAGTGGAAGACCAGCAAAACCTGAACCATCAAGACCAATGATTGCACCGACAAATGCTTGTATTAACACCACAGGAAACTTTGAAAGTGGTGCTTTCTGAGCAAGATATGATCCTATATCTGTTAAAAGACCTGTAGCATTAGGTCCTAAAACTTCCTTTGCCATTCCTTCACTTCCAAGAAAGAAGAAAGCCCCTATTACCACTACTGGAGCAAATATTTTTATTCCAAATGTAAAACCATCTCTTATGTAATCAGTAACTTTTTCAAAGGAATCTGAGAATTTATGTTCAATTACAGCAACCACTGACATTATAATAACTGCAGTACCACCAATAAGCGCAGTAGAGTCCCCTCCACGAAGCTCGTACTTAAACATTAAATATGCATCTAGTAAGAAAGCTAATGGAGTAGCAAATGCCACAAAAGTTGTACCAAAAGAAGCATCTAAAGTTTTATTTGTAGTAACTTCAAGAGTAGCAGCTATTTCTGGACAGTTTTTTAAGTCTCTTCTCATCATAAAAAATGCAGTTAATGTTGTTACTATACTCATGGTTATCCAAAGAGGTATACTTGCACTAATTACTGAACTGGCATTTTTAAGGCCTGCTGCCTTTGCAGTTATAGAAGGTGCTCCTTGAATAAAATAGTCCCCAGATAATGCAATGCCATGGCCAAATAAATTCATGGCAGAAGCGGCCCAAACTGCAGGAAGTCCAACCTTTAGAGCAGCTGGAAGCATTATCGCACCAACCAGCGCCACAGCAGGTGAAGGCCATATAATTAAAGAAACAACTGTCATTACAACACCTAAACTCCAAAAGGCAACATTTTTATTTATCATGAGTTTTTTTATAGGACTCATCATAAGTTCATCTGCCCCTATATCGCGAAGAGCCCTAGACATTGCAACAACGAGAGATATAATAGTGATTATGCTCCAAAATTCTTTTCCCGAAGCTATAAGAGAATTAAATATAACTTGTACAGCCTTAACGATGCTTCCAGAAGAAACATATCCTATTATAAATAGCCCTATTATGCAAGGAAGTACTGTATCTTTCTTAAAACCCATGGTTATGATGATTACCAAAACCATAGCAATATAAATATAATGAAGTAGCCCCAATGAAATCATAATTAATTATTCCTCCGATTTATGATTATTTGCACGATTTATTAGCATAACTTAGCAGCAAATATATTTTTAACGCCGCATTCTTCAACTCTTTTAGCTATTTCAGCGGAATCTGTTATATATATACCAAGTTCTTTCATTCTTTCAAAGTACACTGATCCTGAGAATGTATATTTCTTTGACATTCCTTCAGGTGTAGACATTTTTTCTTTAACATAGGAAATAGCATTCCCAGTAGCAAGACAATCAGGTAGTTCAAGCAATTCCATTCCTAAGGAATGTCTTACACTATTAAGGCCTGCAAGAGTTCCGGTTACAATTGCTTCAGTATGTCCAACTAAAAGACCTGCTTTTTCACCAGCGCAGAATAAATTTTCTGCTCCTTCAACCTTTAGATAATTATCTCTTGGAGCCATTGCAAAGTATCTCATAGAGTTGCCTTTTCCACCAGTATAAGGATCTTCATATCTGGCATCTTCAAAACCAGGTATCTTTCTTAATGTTTCAAGATCATAATATGGTGTCATAAGCTTTGCATGACCAGTATCTAAAAGTATTATGTTGTCTTTAAATTGAGGAAGGGCATATTGCTGACAAGCCTTAACATCAAGGTGATCTTCAATAAGCTCCTTAGGAAGAGGGATAACTGCTACGCCTTCTTCATTAAGGGTCTTTTGAATTTCTTCTGAAAGTGATTCTTTATAAAGTTTACAAGAACCGCTCATAGCTCCGATGGATCCATCAGCTTTTTTACCCATAGATTCTTTTATATTAGCAAGCCCTGTGATACTTACTCTTCCACCAAAGCTTGGACAACGTAATATACACATTGCACATCCATTACCATACTTTGAGCAGTTATTCATTGGTCCTGCTGTACCAGTTGTATCGATAAATACATCGGCTTCAAATACATTACCATTTCCATCTTGAACATCTAATATGCGTTCATGAGCAATGTGAAGCTTAGTTATTCTTGCTTTAAATACTACCTTTATACCTAGGTTTATCATATGTCTTAAAACTTCCCCATGAGTTTTGGCAATATCATAAAGATTTGCATGTTTGTGACCAGGGAATTCTATATTAGTATGCCTTGAGCATTTATCACATATTTCAAATAAATCGCCACCGCCCATAGCTATAATTTCTTCTGTAGCAGTATATCTACCATTGTTTCTCATAATACCGCCAACAAGTCCTGTGCCAAGAAGCATATCTGTTCTTTCTAAAACTGTTACCTCTGCACCTGCTTTTCTTGCACTAATGGCTGCTGCACAACCAGCCCATCCGCCTCCAACTACAACAATTTTTTTCATAATTTCCTCCTTAAATAATGCTAAAAATAAAAAAGGCAATTGGATAACCAACCGCCTTGTTCGACAAAAAAACAATATACACTCACAAAACGATAGCTCTCCACCAAATAGGTGACAGTCCACGTACTGTTAATACGTAAACCAGGTATGAATTTAAGAGAAAATTCACCCTTCGGGGCCATCCCCTTTCAATAAGAATCAACGATATCTCTTATACCTCATCTTATTTACTCTTGTCAGGCCCACCTCTATCTACTCGTATTAAATTGTGATAATTATAACATGGGGTGGATAAACATGCAATATATTTTTGGAGTTAGACCCCTGGTTAAAATTGGAATTGATAAGTAGCTAGAAAGATAAGTGGTGCTATCAGCCTTGGAAATAGTAAAGAAATTTCGATAAAATATGAATAGGGTGTTAATTTAATGTTACATGTTTGTTATTTTGATGTTTAAAAATGCGACAAAAAGTGATAAAATACTTATGGTCTATTATTTTATATAGTACAGGGAAGGGAGAAATAATCATGAATTTCAACAAAGGAAAGAAAGATAAACTATTTTCAATGCTTTTAGACAGTTCTGCCAACTTAAAAGAGGGAGGACAATATTTTGTTGATTTTAAGATAAAGGAAGAAAGGCATTTGGATGAATTTCAAAAGCAAATGAAAGACTATGAACATAAGGGTGATAACATAGTTGATGAAATAATAAAGGAGTTAAACAATAGCTTTATTACTCCAATTGAGCGTGAAGATGCTTTGGAACTTGCAGTTCACATGGATAAAGTTCTTGATGGTCTTGAGCATTGTGCAGCTCGCTTTTATATGTTTAACATATATCAAATACACGATTATATGATTGAATTTAGTGAGCTATTAAACAAATGCATAATTGAAATACATAACGCTGTAGAATTGCTTTCACACAAAAAGCTTACAGAAATTAGACAACATTCAGTTAAAATAAAAGAATTTGAACACAAATGTGATATTCTTGAAAGAAAGGCAATAAAAGAGCTTTTCGAAAAAGAAAAGGATGCAATTAAACTCATTCAATATAAGGAGATATATGAACTTCTTGAAAATACTGCGGATGAATGCAAAAAGGTTAGTAAAGCCCTTGAGACAGTAGTAATGAAGAATGCGTAAGGAGAAATAAGATGAGTACAGCATATATTATAATCGGTTTAACCGTTGTTCTTGCATTAGCTTTTGACTTTATTAATGGTTTTCATGATACTGCAAATGCAATTGCAACAGCTGTATCCACAAAGGCATTAAGTCCAAGACGTGCAATTATAATGGCATCATTAATGAATTTTATAGGAGCTATAGCTTTCACTGGAGTTGCAAAAACCATTGCAAAGGATATAGTAAACTTGGACTCTATAGCAAACGGATCGGTAGTTATACTTGCGGCACTTGTTTCTGCCATAGCTTGGAATCTTATTACATGGTATTTTGGAATACCAAGTAGTTCATCCCACGCACTTATAGGCTCAATTGCAGGTGCAGCTATAGCAGCAGCAGGGGTAAGCTCTATAAACTTTAAAGGATTTACATCAATAATTAAGTCGCTTTTAGTATCACCAATACTTGCTTTCTTAGTAGGTTACATTGTGTTTACTATTTTTAAGAACGTATTTAAAAACCTAAATCTTTCTAGAACTAATATAGGATTTAGAAGGGTTCAGGCCATTACAGCAGCAATTCAGGCTTTTGCTCATGGTACAAATGATGCTCAAAAATCTATGGGAATAATAACAATGGCACTTGTAAGCAACAATTTGATAAAATCTGGAGATATTCCACTTTGGGTACAGTTAGCCTGTGCCACAGCAATGGCACTGGGTACTTCCGTTGGAGGGTGGAGAATAATTAAAACCGTTGGAACACAAATTATGAAAATAAAACCTGTTAACGGTGTAGCAGCAGATTTGTCATCAGCTTTAGTAATATTTGGAGCATCTAAAATTGGTCTTCCAGTTAGTACAACCCATGTTATATCATCTTCCATAATGGGAGTAGGTACATCCTACAGAGTAAGAGCAGTAAAATGGGATACAGGAAAAAGAATGATAATAACCTGGTTTATTACACTTCCAATATCAGCGGCATTAGCTGCAGTTATATATATGATAATGAGTATGTTTTTATAGTGCCACCCACATGGCAAGTGGCAAGTGGAAGTAGGAAAGCATCTGCAATACTGCAGGTGCTTATTTTAGTTAGGTACACTAATTTTCTTCAATATGGTCATGTCCCCAAATACAAAGTGATTGCATAACAGGCATAAGGGATAGGCCCTTTTCTGACAAACTATATTCCACCTTTGGAGGAACTTGAGGATATTCCTTGCGAATAATTAATCCATCTGCCTCTAATTCCTTTAACTGATTGCTTAACATTTTATGTGTAATATTACCCAAAGCTTTTTTTAATTGGCCATATCTCAAAACATTTGATTTCCATAACCAAAATAAAATATGCATTTTCCACTTGCCATCGATTAATGACATGGCGTATGAAAATGGCTTAATATCTACAATATTATTACTATTATTATTAATCATTTAATACTCTCCTTTTAGATAGTATCTACCCCAAAAGTGCATACTTTCTTTTTGTTTTGCTTGATTATACAATAGGGACATAAAAAATACAACATGGAGAGGTAATGATATGAAAAACTTATTTGAATATACAACTATTAAAAATATGAAATTAAAAAATAGATTTTTTAAAGCAGCTGTATGGGAAGAACTTGCTACAGAAGATGGACATATGACAGAAGAATTATTTAAAGTTTATGAGGAAATTGCTAAGGGTGGAGTAGGTACAATATTTACGGGATATGCCTATGTTGAAAAGAATGAACAGCCCAATCCACGCATGATGGGCATTTATGATGATAGTTTTATTCCTGAATATAAAAAACTCACAAATATGGCTCATAGCTACCAAGCTAATATTATTATGCAAATTGTATATGGAGGTTCAATGACTCATCTAGTACCACCAAGTCCTGTTATTTGGGGACCTTCTGCTATTAAAAATGAACTAACTGGGATTGTACCAGTAGAGATGAGTAAAGAGGATATTGCCTATTTGATTAAGTCTTATGGAAAGGCAGCGGCAAGAGTTAAGCAGGCAGGTTTTGATGGTGTAGAGCTTCATGCAGCACATGGGTATTTGCTTAGTCAATTTTTATGTCCGCATTACAATACTCGTACAGATGAATATGGTGGAAGTATTGAAAATCGTGCTAGAATCATTCTTGAAATCTATGATGAAATTAGAAAGACAGTAGGAGATGATTTTCCCGTATTTATAAAAATTAATTCTGAGGACTTTATAGAGGATGGATTGACTAATGAAGAAAGCATTATTGTATCTAAGATGCTTGAAGAGGCAGGAATTGGTGGAATTGAGGTTAGCGGGGGTAATGAATCAGCACCAGGTGTTCTTGAAAACAACTTAGGACCAGCAAGGATAAAAGTAGTGCTTTCAAAAGACAGGGAGTCTTATTTTAGAGAACATGCAATGCGACTTACACAAGCCGTGTCTATTCCAATTATTCTCACTGGTGGAAACAGACATATGGAAGTCATGGATGAGATTCTAGGAAGCACTAGTATAGCTTACTTTGCTTTAGGTCGCCCACTAATTAGTGAACCTGATTTGATAAATATATGGGTAAAGGGCGATTACAAAGTGCCTAAATGTGTATCATGCAATCAATGTTATAAACTTTATGGTAAAAGATGTGTTTTAAATCAGAAAAAATAATTAAGATGAGGTGTTAATGTTATGGAAATAATAAATATTAGAAGAAGTACTAGAACATACAAGGAAATAAAAGTAGAAAACGAAAAGATAAGAAAACTTTTAAGAGCAGCTATGCAAGCGCCTTCTGCGTTCAATCAACAAGCATGGGAATTTATAGTTGTTGAAAATAAGGAGACATTAAAAAAGCTTTCAGGGATGAGTGAGTATTCAAAATCTATTGAAAAGTCACCTGTAACAATTATTGTCTTAGGTAACAAAGATAAGATGACAGTACCAGAATGCTGGCAGCAAGATTTGGGAGCAGCCACCGAAAATCTTTTGCTTGAAGCAGTGGAACTTGATTTAGGTGGAGTATGGATGGCGGTTGCACCATTTGAAGATAGGATGAATTATATTAGAGAAATATTTAATCTACCAGAAAACATTATTCCGTACTCAGTTATTCCAGTGGGATATCCAGAGGAAGAAAATAAATTTATAGATAGATATGATGATAACAAAGTTCATTATGAAACATGGTAAACTTAATAAATGGTCTTATGAAGATTTAATCTTGAGATATAGATTCTTCATACAGATATAAAACTTCTTTTAAGAAGATATATTAAGGTAATTAAAAAGAATTAGTTATTATACAATCACTCATATTGGGACAGTTTTCAACTTTCAGCATAAAATGCATGAATAGTTGTTAGCTGTCCCTTTTAGATTCCCAGTCATTGTCAACCACACATAAAACTGCTAAAATGGTTTTAAAATAAGTGGATGAGGTATAATTATTTCTAGTGATTATGACAATAAATGAATTATTGTATGTACAAGCTAAAAGGGGCATTAGCAAGAAAAGAGTTAGAAATAAATTTAAGACAAGAAGGTGAAGTTTTGAACAATTTATACACGCAGACAGAAGATGAAATTATTTATGATAAAAAGGGAAGTATATATGAATTCCGTAAAGGAATTAGTCAGGGTATACCTATTGCAGTAGGATACATTCCTGTATCATTTACATTTGGAATGATGGCGGTTAATGGTGGAATGCCTATTTGGATTGCTATTTTAATATCATTAACAAATCTCACATCAGCTGGGCAATTTGCAGGAACAGCTTTAATAATAGCTAATGCCTCAATTTTTGAAATTACATTAACCACATTTGTAATAAACATTAGATATATGCTAATGTCATTATCACTTTCTCAGAAGATAATATCTCAGATGCCATTACTCCAAAGATGTATTATGGCTTTTGGTATAACAGATGAAACTTTTACAGTGGCTTCTTTAGAAAAAGAAGAAATTAGCTTTCCATATATGATGGGGCTTATTACATGTCCTTACTTTGGATGGGCAATAGGTACAGTACTAGGAGCGGTAACAACTTCCATGCTGCCTAAATCTCTACAAAGTTCTCTGGGAATAGCATTATATGCAATGTTTTTAGCACTTATCGTTCCAGCGGCAAAAAAATCAAAATCAGCTTTAGTGGTTATAATTGTAGCAATTTTTATAAGCTCATTATTTAAATGGGTGCCATACATAAATAAAATATCTGGAGGATGGAGTATTATTATTGCTACTATTATAGCAGCAACTGCAGGAGCAGTACTATTTCCAAGAGAGGATGATGAACTTGAATAAAGTATTAATTTCGGTGCTAGTAATGGCAGTTGTTACATATCTTATAAGAGTTTTTCCTATAGCAATCTTTAAGAAAAAAATACAGTCAAAACTATTTAAATCTTTCTTATATTATGTACCATTTGCAGTACTAGGGGCAATGACCTTTCCAAGTATATTATATTCTACTTCAAACTTATATTTTTCAATAATTGGTACTATAGTTGCGCTTGTCTTAGCATACTATGAAAAAGGATTATTAAAAGTTGCAATGAGTGCAGTTTTAGTTGTATATTTTTGCGATGTGTTTTTTTAAAAGGTTATAATTTCATTCAATATTTTTACACAAAAAAGTATCAAGTAATATAAATATAGCATAAATAATGTAGATGGATTTGAGTTTATACGAATTTATCTACATTATTTATTAGTTAAGAGGTTGAAATATCATAGTAAATAGCTTAAACCTTATCTGGCGTATCAATATATGAAACTTAAAGGAAAACGTGGAATAAGGAAGAATGATATTGATAAGTTTGATTAATGACAATTATTGATAATTGTATATACATTAACCCGTGGTAAGATAGTCTTCGTCGCTGAGATGAGCGGCGAACAAGAAACAGCAAAAACATTTAAGAAAATCAACAAGTTTTGGTAACAAATTACTAGTTGACAAGCTTGAATGAATTTGATAAGATATAAAAGTCGCTTAGGGCGGCA
>NZ_JMFY01000027.1:0-17736 GCF_000765165.1 Clostridium sp. HMP27
TTTCAATATTGAAAACGCCCTGTTTGCAGTGAGTTTACGAGCAAAAAGAAAGAAATTCTGTGGGAGCAGAATTTCTAATTCTTTCTATATTTTTTCATAATTATTCCTATAGCTTTTTCGCAATCTTTATCTTCGTTGTCTAGTGCCCAGGCGGTATTAAAATATATTAAAGCTTTCTTATTATCCTTTAACATTGCATAACAGTATCCTAAATTAAAAAAGTATTTGCTATCCCTTTTTAAGTTTACTGCAGATTTTAAAAGAGGAATTGCATTGTTATAATCTTTAAGTTTTATAAAACATACTGCAGAATTATATAAAGAAGCTGCTTCGTTTTCTTTAACAAGTATTGATTTTTGATAAAGGGATATAGCTTTTTTATATTCTTTTAAATTATAATAATCATTTGCCTCTTGAAAGTAATTCATTAAAACTTCCTCCTTTGGTTACATTTCCTCTAGTACTAATATATTTTATATAATCTTTAAATATTACATTAGAAATAATAACCAAAATGGAAAAAAATATTCATAATTTATCTACGGGATTGAGTATTAAATTTTTTTTCTATTAGAGTAACGGCTTCATACATAATATATGCAAGCACAGAAAGTATAATTATACTCATCATAACCATATCAAGTTGAGAAATTTGTCCTCCGAATATTATCAAGAATCCTAATCCATCCTTTGCTACTAAAAATTCTCCCATTATAACCCCAACCCAAGAAAGACCAACGTTTATCTTAAGGGCAGAAACTAAAGTAGGAACAGATGCTGGTATGATTAAGTGAGAGAGTATTTGCCACTTATTAGCCCCAAAGGTTTTTAAAAGTTTTATTTTATCTTCATCTACTTCTTTAAATCCATTCAATACACCTATTATTGTTACAACTATGGATATAAGTAATGCAACCATTATTATTGCCTTCATTCCATTACCTACCCAAAATATTATAATAGGTGCTAGTGCTACTTTAGGAAGAGCATTTAGAACTACAAGATAAGGATCAAGAACTTTACACCAAAAATCCGACCACCACAAAAGTATTGCTACCAGAGTTCCAAGTATGGTTCCAAGTAAAAATCCAATTGTTGTTTCAAAGCAGGTGACGAATATATGCTTAAATAATGTGCCTTCACTGTATATTTTTAAAAGACTCCTCCACATCCTAGATGGGGTACTGGTTAGAAATGGGTCTATCCATTTTAGCTGTCCTGCAATTTCCCACAATGCAAAAAATGATATTAATATGAAGAGTCTAGTTAAGGTGATTTTCAACTTTGTTTTCTTGACATTTTCTATATAATTTTTACGCTCTTGGTTAAAGTCAATCATCAGGAATTCAACTCCTTCCAAAGTTCATTAAAGTACACTCTAAAGTTTGAAGCCTCTCTACATTTTAAAGGCGATTTACATTCTAAACCAGAAAAACTTATCTCTAATTCCCTTTTAATTTCTGCAGGCCTATTGGATAAAACTATTACTCTATCAGACATGGAAATTGCCTCTGATAAATCATGAGTTACCATAATTATTGTTTTTCCTTCTTTTTTTAATATATTATATATATCGTCACTTACATTAAGCCTTGTTTGATAATCCAGTGCAGAGAAGGGTTCATCTAGTAGGAGTACTTCGGGAGTTAAGGCAAGAGTTCTTATGAGAGCAGCCCTTTGACGCATTCCTCCAGAAAGTTCTTTAGGATAATGGTTTTTAAAATCCCATAAATTATAATCTTTTAAAAGCTGATCTATTTTCGTTTTTCGTTCTTCTGTTAAGTTATGTTGAATTTTTAAACCAAGTGTAATGTTGTCCAATACTGTTAGCCAATCAAATAAATGATCTCTTTGAAACATATAGCCAACTTTAGAAGAAACTTTATCTACCTTTTCCCCATCTATAAATATTTCTCCAGAAGATGGCTTTAAAAGACCCGCTATTATATTTAAGACGGTTGATTTCCCACAGCCAGAGGGACCAACTATGCTTAAAAATTCACCATCTTTAACGGTAAATGATATATTGTTAATTGCCATCGTAGAATTTGATAAAGAGTGATAATTCATATATATATCTTTAACAACTACTTTATCCACTAAAACCAACTCCTTAATATTTTCAATCAGTAAAGTCATATTCTAGTATATGTAGATAAAGACTAAAGTGATAATGAATATTAGGTTAAAAGAATACTATAAAAAATTGCTTTGCAATTTGACTAAAATATGCCATAAAAGTAAATGGCAAACTGCCTAGACTGATTACATGAAAAAAATACCAGATTTGCACTGATTAGTTCAAGGGATTTAGGGTATGCGTTCCTTTTAAATCTAAGATTACAGGAGTAAAATATACAAATAAATATTAAAAAATGGATAAAAAATAGTAATAATTATCATGATGATTATATGAGTGGGGTGAATATATGCAAAATGCAATTAAAAGTATTATATCGATAGATAAAGAAGCAGAGAAACTAAAAGCGCAAAAGGAAGAAGAATTAAAAATTAAGAAAAAAGAAGCAGAGGAAAAATTGAAATTATTATGGAAGGAAACAGACAGGGAAATTTCGAAAATAAAAGAAGAAATAATAAGTAAAAAGAAGCTTGAAGAAGAAATGATAATAGCAGATATTCAGAAGCAATTAGAAGAAAAGGAGAGCGTATTTAAAAGTAAGTATGAAAAAATAAAGAATAAGGTGGTAGAGGATGCCATTAAAAACATTGTTGCATTAACTAAGGAGGAATAATCATGGGAAGTGTTGCACAATTTGCTGCAGTCAATACTAAAGCAAAAGCACTTAAGGGGAAACTCCTTACAAAAGAGCAATATGAAGAACTTATAAATTCAAAGGATTATGTACAGGCACTTAGCTACTTAAAAGAGAATACAAATTATAAAGAAGCATTAAAAGATTATAATATACAGGATTTGCATAGAGGGCAATTAGAAAAAATACTAAAAAGATCTTATACTGAAAGTTTTTACAAACTTAGTCATTACCTTAGAGGAGACTATAAAAGTTTAATAAAAGTACTTTTTATGAAACTTGAAATAGAGGATTTAAAGGTAATACTTAGGGGGAAGTATTTAGGGAGAGAAAACGAAGATATAGAGTCGCTTATGACTTATAAAAGTCCATTAAGCCAAATAAACTATGATGAGTTAATTTCAGCTAGAAGTATGGAAGAAGCTACTGAAATACTTAAGAATACGAAATATTATAATCATATTTTTCCACTACTTAATTCTATAAAAGAGGGAGGGATGTTTAGAATAGAAATGTCACTGGATTTTTCGTATTTCAGTGAACTTAGAAAGGTTGAAGAAAAAATTCATAAGGAAAGCCGAGAAATTCTTAAAAATATAATAGGTGTATACAGTGATCTTTTAAATATACAATGGATCTTTAGAGGCAAAAAGTACTATAATATAGCACCAGAAATCTTATTAAACTACACAATATATGATGGATATAGACTTCACTTAAAGGATTTAAAGAATCTCTGCTATTCAAGAAATATGGAGGAACTATTTAGCTCAATAAGATATACTCCATATATAGAAGTGTTTGGAGAAGGAAAAAAGGATGATCATCTAATAGAAAGCGATATATTAAGGTATATGAAAAATTTATATTTAAAATATGCCAAAGAAAGTCCTATGGATATATCTATAGTGGTTTCTTATTTAGAATTAGCTCTTTTAGAAATAAAGTATATAGTATCCATAATTGAAGGCAGAAGATATTCATTAGATTCAGAAGAAATTCATAGATATATAAGCGATTGCTAAAATTTAGGGGGTGAGGCTCTGTGTCCGTAGAAAAAATGAAAATGGTAAATATTATAGGAACTATGGATTTACTTGAAAATGTAGCCAAACAGGTGGTGCTTTTTAATGGATTACACCCTGTAAATGCCATGAATGAAATAGATACTACGGATTTTACTGTTTCTGCTACAGAAGATAACTTAGAAAAAATTATTGATTTAAATTATGTAAGGCCTTATGTGCATGAAAGAGATTATGCACCCGTAGAAGCACATATAAAAAGAATTTTAGAAATTGTAAGTTTGGATAGAAACTTTCCTGTACAAGAGGAAGAACTTATTTTAAACTATGAAGAACTTTTAGATAAAATAGTAAGGATAGACGGGAAGTTTGAAGAAATTTATAAAAAATTACTAGATAAAAAAGAAGCACAGGAAAAAGTAAAGTTATTTTTAAATAATATATCCTACTTTAAAGACATAGATGTACCTTTACAAGAAATAAAAAACTTAAGAAATTTTCATGTAGGGGTATACAAATTAACACTTGAAAGTTCGCATAAATTAAAGATTAATTATGAAAATATACCCTCCATGGTGAAGAAGGTATATAAGGCTAAGGATTATAGAGTAGTAATAATCATAACTCCTAAGATGCTAAAAAATGAATCAGATAGAATACTGAATTCCTTAAATTTAGAAACTGTTGAAATGCCATGGCAATATGAAGGAACTCCAATTGAAATACAAGAAAAACTAAAACAGGAGTTTAATGAACTGCAAAGAGAAATATTAGAACTAGAAGCACAGATGAAAAAAATATATGAGGAAAATAAACAAGAAATAAATATACTCAATGTAAGTCTAAAACTTCAGCTAAAAACTTCTGAGCTAAAGGATTATGCGGCATGTACAAACGAATTCTTTTATCTTTGTGGATGGGTTCCAGAAGATGAAATAGGAAGTCTTAATGAAAAGTTAAATAGCTTCGGAAATAAGATAATTGTTTTAAGTAAGGAACCTAGTAAAATGACTAATAAAACAATAACTCCGCCTACAAGACTTAAGAATAATTCTATTGTAAGGCCATTTGAAGTTATGGTAAATATGTATGGAACTCCGTCCTATGATGAAACAGATCCTACATTGTTTTTAGGAATTAGTTATATGATTATATTTGGAGCTATGTTTGGAGATGTAGGTCAAGGACTTGTATTTTTGATTGCAGGATTATTTTTAAAGTATAAGATGAGAAGAGTAAATTTAGGAGGAATACTTGCAAGGTTAGGAATAAGTTCGGCTATATTTGGGTTTCTGTATGGAAGTGTATTTGGATTTGAAGATGTAATTCCAGCAGCATTTATAAGACCTATGGAAAATATACAAGATGTTTTAATTCTGGCAGTAGTATTTGGATGTATGCTTTTAATAGTAGGATTCATATTTAGCTTGCTTAATAACTTTAAAAGAAAGGATATAAAAAATGGAGTATTTGGGAAGGATGGAGTAAATGGTCTCCTATTTTATATTCTCCTGTTATACTTTGCCTATTCAAAGGTATTGGGAATAGATACATTTAAAACTTCAATATGGATAGTTTTATTTATATCAATGCTCATGATTATGGTGTTTAAAGAGCCGTTATCCAATTTAATAAAAGGAATACGTCCACTTTATAGTGAAAGTAAAAGTGATTATTTTATAGAAGGAGGATTTGGAGTGTTGGAAACTCTCCTAGGAATGTTTTCAAATACTATATCTTTTATTAGGGTAGGAGCTTTTGCATTGAATCATGTGGGGCTATTTATTGCATTTAGTTCACTAGCAAACATGATGAATTCTGAAGCAGGAAGTATATTGATGTATATTTTAGGAAACATCATAATAATTGGTCTTGAAGGGCTTATAGTATTTATTCAAGGATTGAGGCTGGAATATTATGAACTGTTTAGTAAGTATTACGAAGGAGGGGGCATAGAATTCCAACCAATAAAGCTTAATAATAGTAAAAGTTTAATTAATGAAAATATTTAAATTTATAAAATGAGGAGGAAAAATAATGTTCTATTTATTATTAATTACCTTTTGCATAGTTTTAGGAACAATAACTTATGGATTCACAGAAAAGGCTAAGGATGATTTAGAAGGAAATACAAGAGTTAAAAGAGCACTTAAAATAAACCTTGGGGCGTTTATTCCAGTTATAAGTGCTGCAATAATATTTATGATTCCAGACATAGTAAGTGCAGCGGAAACTACCTCAATTGCAACTGCTTCAGGAATGGGATACATTGCAGCAGCATTATGTACAGGACTTGCAACTATAGGTGCAGGCTATGCAGTAGGTGTAGTTGGCTCTTCAGCGCTTGGTGCAGTATCAGAAGATCCTAAAATATTAGGTAAAACACTTATATATGTAGGACTTGCAGAAGGTATTGCTATATATGGACTTATAATTTCTATAATGATACTTTCAAGACTTTAACTTAAGGAGTTTACAATTATGAAAGCTTTTTTAATAAGTGATAATGTAGATAGTCTAGTAGGACTTAAAATAGCAGGAATAAGAGGAAGTGTGGTTCATAAAAGAGAAGAAGTGTTAGAAATATTGGAGAATTTATTAAAGGATAAAGAAATAAGCACTATAATAATTACAGAAAAAATTGCAGAGCTTGTTTCAGAGGAGCTAAGTGAAATAAAATTGTCTAAATTGTTGCCTCTTGTGGTAGAAATACCTGACAGACATGGTTCTAAAAGGGGAGAAGATCATCTTTTAAATTATGTAAAAGAAGCTATAGGACTAAAACTTTAAAGATTTGAGGTGATATATATGACTAGTATTGAAGATAAGTTGAAGTTATTTACCAAAATAGTTTTTAGCGAGATAGATGAGCAGTTTAAGAAGCAAGAGGAGAAAGCTAGTAGCGAAATAAATGAAATCCTATTAAAGGAAAATGCAAAATTAAAAAACTATAAAGAAAAAACTATAAAGGATATAGAAAAGAAGATTACAGCAAAACAAAGGGAAAAAGTATCTAAAGTTAAAATGGATACCCAAAGAAAACTCTTAAATATAAAAGAAGAAATAATAACGGAGACAATAGAGGAAGTAAAGAAAGGTATAACGGAATACAGCAGTACAGAAGAATATGGAAGTTATTTGTTAAACGAAATTAAAAGTTTAAAGAGTAATGAAGTTCTAGAAGTACCAGAAAGCTTTATTTTATATTTATCAGAAAAAGATATTGAGAAATATAAAGAGGATATAGAAGAGGAACTGAAAGATATCTCACAGTCCTTTAATATAAAACCTTCAAAAGTTGACATAATTGGAGGCTTTATATTAGAGGATGAAGATAAGAAATTTAGAATAGATAATAGCCTGATTCACAAGATATATGAATTAAAGGAAGAAGTAGGTACTAAGGTTATGGATGAGTTAAATGAGGAGGCGTAAAATCTTATGAAGGAAGGAACAGTAATTGGAATAAATGGTCCTGTTGTAAAAGCCTCAGGTATGAGTGAATTTCAAATGAGAGAAATGGTAATGGTAGGAGAGCGAAAACTTATAGGAGAAGTAATTATATTAGAAGGAGATATAGGAACCATACAGGTGTATGAAGAGACAGGAGGGCTTAAAGCAGGAGAAAACATTGTATCTACGAATAGGCCGTTATCGCTGAAATTGGGACCAGGCATTATAGGAAATATATTTGATGGAATAGAAAGGCCTCTAGAAAAGCTAAACCAGTTGTCCTATGGATTTATTCCAGAGGGTATAGGACTTATTTCTTTAGATGATGAAAAGCTTTGGGAAGTTTCTATAAAGGCTAAGACAGAAGAATATTTAAAGTCTGGAGATGTGTATGCCGAGGTTCAGGAAACCCCACTTTTAAAGCATAAGCTTATGGTTCCACCAGGTGTGGAAGGAAAAGTTATATGGGCAGCGGAAAGTGGAAATTATAATATAGAGAAAAGAGTTATAAAGCTATTAAAAGATCAAAAGGAATATGAACTTCCTCTTTATCAAATGTGGCCAGTAAGAAAGCCAAGGCCTGTAAAAGAAAGAAAAGCACTAACTGTTCCATTAATCACAGGACAACGAATATTAGATACTTTTTTCCCTATAGCAAAAGGAGGAACTGTTGCAATTCCAGGGGGATTTGGTACAGGAAAAACTATGACTCAACATCAGCTTGCAAAGTGGTCTGATGCTGACTTAATAGTGTATATTGGCTGCGGTGAAAGAGGAAATGAGATGACAGAGGTATTAGAAGATTTTCCAAAATTAATAGATCCTAAAACAAATATGCCTTTAATGAATAGGACAGTTCTAATTGCAAATACCTCAAATATGCCTGTGGCAGCAAGGGAAGCTTCTATTTATACTGGAATTACAATTGCTGAATATTTTAGAGATATGGGATATCATGTTGCCATAATGGCAGATTCAACATCGCGTTGGGCAGAAGCGTTAAGGGAGATTTCTGGAAGACTAGAGGAAATGCCTGCTGAAGAAGGATATCCAGCATATTTACCTACAAGAATTGCAGAGTTTTATGAAAGAGCAGGTTATGTTGAAAATTTAAATGGAACGGAAGGGTCTTTAACGGTTATAGGAGCTGTATCCCCAGCTGGAGGAGATTTCTCTGAGCCTGTAACTCAGAATACAAAAAGATTTGTAAGCTCATTCTTAAGCTTGGATAAGAAACTTGCATATGCAAGGCATTACCCAGCCATAAACTGGCTAACAAGCTATAGTGGATACATTTCCATGCTTACAGATTGGTATGAGGAAAATATTTCAGATACAATGATGGAGTTACGAGGAAAAATACTTAAGATATTATTCGAAGAAGATAAGCTTCAAGAAATAGTAAAGCTTGTGGGAGAAGACGTGCTCCCAGATGACCAAAGGCTTATTCTTGAAATTGCAAAAATAATAAGAATTGGATTTCTGCAGCAAAATGCTTATCACAAAGAAGATACTTTTGTACCATTAAATAAGCAGTTTAAAATGCTAAATCTTATAAATAATTTATATGAATGCTCAAATATGGCAGTAAAGCAAGGTATCCCGATTTCTAAAATAAAAAATAAAGATTTATATGAGGAAATCACGAAAATAAAATATAATATACCAAATGAGGATTTAAGCGGTATAGATTTATTGGAAGAAAAGGTTAAAAACTTTTATAAAGAGCTTATAGAGCAATATGGTAGAAAGGAGGAGTAGATATGAAAAAGGAATATTTAACTTTAGATAAAATTCAAGGCCCTTTAATAGTATTATCTGAGGTAAAGGGAGTATCTTATGATGAAATAGTTGATATAGTAGTAAATGAAAATGAAAGAAAAAAGGGTAAGGTAGTTCAAATAGATGGAGATAAGGTGGTAATACAGGTATTTGAAACAACTACTGGCATATCTACTCAAAATACTGCTGTAAGTTTCACAGGAGGGCCTCTTTCTATAAGCCTCTCAGAGGATATCTTGGGAAGGGAATTTAATGGAGTGGGAGAGCCCCGAGATGGTGGTGGGAAAATATATACAAGTACTAAATATAATGTGAACGGAAGACCTATGAATCCTGCTGCTAGAAAATATCCGCGAAATTTTATTGAAACAGGTATATCTTCAATAGATTGCCTAAGTACTCTCATCAGAGGACAAAAGCTACCTATATTTTCTGGAAATGGCATGCCGCATAACGAATTAGCTGCTCAAATTGTAAGACAGGCAAAGTTAAGCGGAAATTCAAAGGGTGAGTTTGCAGTAGTATTTGCAGCTATGGGAATAAAGCATGATGATGCAAATTTTTTCAGAAAAAAGTTTGAAGAAGCAGGAGTTCTAGAAAGGGTTGTTATGTATACTAATTTAGCAGATGACCCCATAGTGGAAAGAATTGCAACCCCACGCTGTGCATTAACTGCAGCAGAATACCTTGCATTTGAAAAGGGAATGCACATATTGGTAATAATGACTGATATAACTAACTATTCAGAAGCACTAAGAGAAATTTCATCTTCCAGGGAAGAAGTGCCAAGTAGGAAAGGGTATCCGGGATATCTTTATTCGGATTTAGCTTCTCTTTATGAAAGAGCTGGAATGATGAAAGGGAGAGAGGGATCTATAACACAAATACCAATACTTACAATGCCAAATGATGATATTACCCATCCTATACCTGATTTAACAGGGTATATTACAGAAGGGCAAATAGTTTTAAATAGAGGTATATACCAAAAAAATATATATCCTCCGGTAAATATACTTCCATCATTATCAAGACTTATGAAAGACGGAATAGGTGAAGATTACACAAGAGTAGATCATCCAGATGTGTCAAATCAGCTTTTTTCAAGCTATTCTCATGTTCAGGATGTAGTAGCGCTGGCTCAAGTAATAGGGGAAGATGAATTGTCGGAAATAGATAAAATATACGTAGAATTTGGAAGACAATTTGAAGAAAGATTTTTAAAACAGGGGTTTGAAGAGGATAGAAGTATAGAGGAAACTTTAGATTTAGCATGGGATATACTTTCAATTTTACCTAAGGGGGAACTTGATAGAGTAAATCCCAAAATACTTGATGTATATTACAGAGGTGAAGCTTAATGGAAAATCTAGCTCCTACCAAAGCGAATTTAATAAGTGCAAAAAGCTCACTTGAGTTTTCTAAACAGGGTTTTGAACTTTTAGATAGAAAAAGAAATGTACTTATACGAGAACTTATGGAGTATGTGGATAAGGCAAAAAGTATTCAAGATAAAATCAATAAAATATTTTCAGAAGCTTATAAGGCACTTGAAAGAGCTAATATAACCATGGGTATATATGAAGTTGAAGAAATAGCTATGGCAGTTCCTGAAGCAAATGATTATGATATACTTTTTAAGTCTGTTATGGGGGTGGAAGTTCCTCGTGTATATTTTAACAAAGAAGATATAAAGCCATCCTATGGATTTTATAAGAGTAATACTGCAATGGATTTAGCGTATAAAAGTTTTAATGAAGTAAAATATCTCATATATGAGCTAGCGGAATTAGAAAATGCAATATATAGACTTGCGATGGAAGTTAAAAAAACACAGAAAAGAGCCAATGCATTAGAAAACATACAAATACCAAGGTTTAAGGCAACTGTTAAAAGCATTAGTGAAGTATTAGAAGAGAAGGAAAGAGAAGATTTCTTTAGGCTTAAAGTTGTAAAGAAGAAAAAGTAAGAAAAGTTGGCACTTTTAAGAATAAATTAGCCTTTTCTGTGATTTGCTTTAAAGGTATGAAAATTATATAATACCCATATATTTAAAATATATGGGTATTTTTCAACTAAAAATTAATTAAATAGAAAGTTTAAAAAGGTGAGAAAGCTATGAAAAAGGTATTGCATTTGGGATTAGATGTGGGTTCTACCACTGTGAAAATTGCAGTATTAGATGATTATTTTAATGTGTTATATAGCAAATATGAAAGGCATTTTTCAGACATTAAAAGCACTATGATAAAAGTAATAAAAGAAACCTATAAAATCTTTAGCGATTATCACGTAACTATAATGGTTACTGGATCTGGTGGCCTTGCAGTTTCTAAGTGGATTAATATACCTTTTATCCAAGAAGTAATAGCATGTACAACTACTATAGATAAATTTATACCTGAAACAGATGTTGCCATAGAACTTGGAGGAGAAGATGCAAAAATAACCTTTTTCCGGGGTGGCCTTGACCAAAGGATGAATGGAACCTGCGCAGGGGGCACGGGGGCGTTCATAGATCAAATGGCAGCGCTTCTTAAGACTGATGCAGAAGGATTAAACGAGCTTGCTAGAAATTACAATGTAATATATTCTATTGCAGCTAGATGTGGGGTTTTTGCAAAAACTGATGTACAACCTCTTTTAAATGAAGGAGCGGCTAAAGAGGACATAGCGGCTTCAATATTTCAAGCTGTAGTTAATCAAACCATTAGTGGACTTGCTTGTGGAAAAGTTATAAAGGGTAATGTGGCTTTTTTAGGTGGTCCACTTTGTTTTTTATCAGAACTAAGGCAAAGGTTTATAGAAACATTGAATTTAAAAGAAGAAGAAGTTATCTTTCCGGAAAACTCTCAGATTTTTGTTGCCATGGGAGCTGCAATTTCATCAATAGATGGTAAAGCAATTAAGTTTAGTGAATTAAATGACAGATTAAAAGTATTGAATGAAGATATAAATGAAGAAACTAAAGCATTGCAGCCATTATTTTCATCTGAAGAAGAGTTATTAAAATTTAAGAAAAGACATGATGAAAATAAAGTAAAAACTAAAGATATAAAAGAACATAAGGGAAACTGTTACTTAGGTATAGATGCAGGTTCCACTACAACTAAAGTAGCTTTAATTAACGAAAAAGGTGAGCTTTTATATTCTTATTATGGGAGTAATGAAGGGAATCCTTTAAAATCTGTGATTAATGTTTTGAAAGATCTTTATGGAAAATTACCTAAAGAGGCTAGAATTGCAAATTCTACTATAACAGGTTATGGAGAAGGTTTAATAAAGAATGCCTTATCTGTAGATATAGGTGAAGTAGAAACTATTGCTCATTATAAGGCTGCAGATTTCTTTCTACCAGGGGTAGATTTTATATTAGATATCGGTGGACAGGATATGAAATGCCTTAAAATAAAGAACGGGGTAATAGATAGCATAATGTTAAATGAAGCGTGTTCTTCGGGCTGCGGTTCTTTTATTGAGACATTTGCAAATTCCCTTAATATGAGGGTGCAGGATTTTGCTAAGGAAGCGCTTATTTCTAAAAAGCCAGTGGATTTAGGTTCAAGATGTACCGTGTTTATGAACTCCAAAGTTAAACAAGCCCAAAAAGAAGGAGCCACTGTAGGTGATATATCTGCAGGATTATCGTATTCTGTAATAAAAAATGCACTTTTCAAGGTTATAAAGGTGAGAAATGCTGAAGGTTTAGGGGAAAAGCCAATTGTCCAAGGAGGAACCTTTTACAACGATGCAGTACTTCGGGCCTTTGAGTGTGTTTCAGAAAGAGAGGCTGTGAGGCCTGATATAGCAGGTCTTATGGGAGCTTTTGGAGCAGCCATTATTTCAAAGGAAAGATATAAGGAAGCGCATATTACTACACTGATTCCGTTAGAAGAACTTGAAAGTTTTAAATGGAATACATCTATGAAAAGGTGTGGAAAGTGTGCAAATAATTGTCTTTTGACTGTGAATAATTTTTCAGATAGTTCTAAGTTTATTTCAGGTAATAGATGTGAAAGAGGAGTAGAAAAAGAAAGCTCTAGTGAAGATGTACCAAACTTATTTGAATATAAATATAAAAGACTATTCAACTATATTCCTTTGAAAAAGGAAGAGGCTATAAGAGGAAGTGTAGGAATACCAAGAGTTTTAAATATGTATGAGAATTATCCATTTTGGTTTACATTTTTTAATGAACTTAGATTCAGAGTGGAAATTTCACCTAGATCATCTAAAACTATTTATGAACTTGGGCTAGAAACGATACCTTCAGAATCTGCGTGCTATCCAGCAAAGATTGTTCATGGACACATAATGAGTCTTGTGAACAGGGGGGTGAATTTTATATTTTATCCTTCCATTCCTTATGAACAAAAGGAATTTAAAGAAGCAAATAATCATTTTAATTGTCCTATAGTTACATCTTACCCTGAAGTAATTAAAAATAATATGGATATATTAAATGAAAGACATATTAAATTTATGAATCCATTTTTACCTCTTGATGACGAAAAGAAGATGTTTAAAAGGCTAAGAGATGAGTTAAGTGAATTTAATATTTCAAATGTTGAACTTCAAAGAGCGTTAAAACTTGCATATGAAGAGGATAAGAAGGTTAAAAGTGATATACGAATAAAAGGCGAAGAAGTAGTAAAATATTTAAATACTACAGGTAAAAAAGGAGTAGTGTTAGCGGGGAGACCATATCATTTAGATCCTGAAATAAATCATGGGATTCCTGAAGTCATAACATCTTTTGGTATAGCTGTGCTGACAGAAGATTCAATAGCACAGTTAGGTAATGTAGAAAGACCTTTAAATGTTGTAGATCAATGGGTTTATCATTCACGACTTTATGCTGCAGCAAGTTTTGTAGCTAAGGAAAAAGATTTAGAACTTATACAGCTTAATTCTTTTGGCTGCGGACTTGATGCTGTAACCACAGATCAGGTACAGGAAATATTAAATTCCTATGGGAAAATATATACTGTACTTAAAATAGATGAAGGAAGTAATTTAGGTGCAGTAAAAATAAGAGTAAGATCTTTAATGGCTGCAATGCAAGAAAGAGATAAAAATGGTTTTGTGCCACATAAGATAATTGAACCAGAGAAGAGAGTAATTTTTACAAAGGAAATGAAAAAAAGACATACAATACTTTGCCCACAAATGGCGCCAATACATTTTGAATTAGTACAAGAAGCTTTTAATGAAGCGGGATATAATCTAGAAATACTTCCATCTGTAGATAGAAGTGCCATAGATGAAGGACTTAAATATGTAAATAATGATGCTTGCTACCCATCTATAGTAGTAGTAGGTCAGATAATTGAAGCTTTAAAATCTGGAGAGTATGATTTGGGCAACACTTCAGTTATAATATCTCAAACTGGGGGAGGGTGTAGAGCTACAAATTATATAGCTTTTTTAAGAAGAGCATTAAAAGAAGCAGGTTTTAGTGGAATTCCTGTTATATCTGCGAATGTAGGAGGTCTCGAGAAAAATCCAGGATTTAAAGTAAGTTTAAGTCTTATTAATAAAGGACTTATGGCGCTTATTTATGGAGATTTACTTATGAGAGTACTTTATAAAGTAAGACCTTATGAAAAAATTCCTGGTTCTACTAATCAGCTTTTTAGAAAATGGATGGATAAGTGCAAGAATAGTATAAAAAGTGGAAATCATCAGGAGTTTGAAAATAATATTTGGAGTATAGTTAAAGAGTTTGATAGCCTAGAGATAAAGAATATTATAAAACCTAAAGTTGGAGTGGTGGGAGAGATATTGGTAAAATTTCATCCAACTGCAAACAATGAAGTGATAGACATTTTAGAAAAAGAAGGAGCAGAAGTAGTAGTGCCTGATCTTTTAGATTTTTTTATGTATTGTGCTCATGGTGCTATATATAAATATGAAGAACTTTCAGGTTCGAAGGTTGCAGCTGTTATTTCGAGTTCTGCTATAAAATTTATGGAGCTTTATAGAAAAGAAATGAAAAAGGCACTGAAATATAGTGATAGATTTAGTGCTCCGCAAAGCATTGAAGTTTTAGCTGAAGGAGCATCGAAAATACTTTCCTTAGGAAATCAAACAGGGGAAGGGTGGTTTTTAACTGGTGAGATGGTAGAACTTATTGAAACTGGAGTTAAAAATATAATATGTATGCAGCCTTTTGCATGTCTTCCAAATCATGTGACAGGCAAGGGGATGATAAAGGAACTTAAAAGGATTTATCCAGGTGCAAATATAGCTGCTATAGATTATGACCCTGGTGCCAGTGAAGTAAATCAGTTGAATAGAATAAAACTTATGCTATCCGTGGCAAATAAAAATCTTCAGTTTGAACAAAATACAGTACGTCACAAAGAGAAAAAACAAGATTTTGTGCAAGATTATAACGAAGGACTTCATTTGGGAATGTAAAATATAGATGGTAATTAATAAGTTATAAGAAAGTTTAAATAAATAAGTTAATCATTTAATATAAAAAGAAGTTCCGTTTTAGCGGAACTTCTTTAAAATTTATCAACTATAAAATAGTGACTAATAATTAAGTTTATTAGAAGAAGTTTACGAATGCAGTAATTATGATTGCATTTGTAAAGTCTATTAGGAATGCACCAACTATAGGTAATACGAAGAATGCTCTTGGAGCTGGTCCGAATTTTTCAGAAACTGATGTCATGTTAGCTATACCATTTGGAGTAGCTCCCATACCAAATCCGCAGTGTCCAGCAGCAGCAATTGCAGCATCGAAATCCTTACCCATAAAGTTAAATGTAATAAATGATGAGAATAATGCCATAAGTATAGTTTGAGAAACTAATATTATAAGCATTGGACCTGCTATATCTGCAAGTTCCCATAACTTTAATCCTATTAAAGCCATTGAAAGGAATACGTTTAATCCTATATTTCCAATCGCATCTGTACATTTTGCATTAATATGCCATTTACCAGTAGATTCGCCAACGTTTAGTATTATAGCAGCAATGATCATTGCACTAACGTAAGCTGGAAGAGTTAGTCCCATGTTCTTGAAGAAGTTTCCAAGTACTGCACCAATACCTATTGAAACTAAAACTATAGCAAGAGTTTTGAATAACTCATTATAAGTAATTTCCTCTACAACTTCAGCAGAAGCAGCAGCAGTATTCTGAGCCTCTTTAGAAATAGAAGGCTTTAAACCTTTTCTTTTAATAAGACCTTGTCCTATAGGTCCGCCTATTATAGAACCCATAACTAGTCCGAAAGTTGCAGCTGCCATTGCAGCAGTAACTGCTCCTTGCATACCTTGGCTTTCGAATAAAGCACCAAAGGCAGCACCAGTACCATGTCCACCTGTCATAGTTATAGAACCTGCAATTAATCCAAGCTTTGGATCGATTCCAAGTATATTTGATAATATAACACTTAAACCATCCTGGAATATACAAAGCACTGAAGCAAGTAACCAGAATATAACAACCTGTAATCCACCTTTTTTTATTAAGTCTATGCTAGCACCCATACCTATTGTAGTAAAGAATACCATCATAAAAGGAGATTGTAACGTAGTATCCATTTCAAGTTTTAAAATTCCATTTTGTCTTAGTATAAGGTTTACAATTGCAAATACAAGTCCACCAACAACTGGTGCAGGTATACAGAATTTTTCAAGTATGCTTACTTTTGATCTGAGCCATCCACCGAAGTAGTATACAACAACTGCTACAGCTGTGGTTTGCATCATGTCTAATTTAAACTGCATTAAAAATACCACCTTTCTTAATAAATTATTCATAGATTGTTAAAAAAATAATTATGTAAAAATACTATAAAGTTAAAAATTAAGTATATATCCGGTATCCTTAAGGAACAGTTAATATACTAGCATAAATATTTTCATAATTCAACATTTTTTTATAAATAATTTTAATAATAAAATATTTTTCAGAAAAAAACTAGAATTTTGAGTCGCAATGTCGAGAAAAAAGACAAATAAACGGTAAAATAAGTGTTGATTTATAGGAGAGTTTTTATTAGTATGAAATGTTTGTTAAACAAGTAACTTGTTTAAGTTAGGAGAAGTTTGAGTTAGTTAAATTTATTTTAAACATATGCTTATACATATTGGTGACAACTTATAAAACACCAAAATGTTGTAACTAATTGAAAATGAAGGAATTTATGAGTGTGTGGTCATATTATAAAATATATTATTAGGGAAGTAGGCTAGTAAGGCTATAGATAAGACTATTATATAACGAATTATACAATAAAAGGCATTGAGGAACTTGTCCAACAACGCCTTTTATTTTGTTAAAATATTATTTTCCGAATATATTTACGAATGTAGTTATAATTAATGAATTAGCAAAGTCTATTAAGAATGCACCAACTATAGGTAATACGAAGAATGCTCTTGGAGCTGCTCCGAATCTTTCTACAACGGATTTCATATTAGCCATAGCAACAGGAGTAGCTCCCATACCAAATCCGCAGTGACCAGCTGACATTACAGCAGCATCATAGTCTTTACCAGTTAAGTTGAATGTAACAAATGATGCAAATAAGAACATCATAACTGTCTGAGTTACTAATATTACAAGCATTGGGCCAGCTACATCAGCAAGTTCCCAAAGCTTTAAGCTTATTAAAGCCATTGATAAGAATACGTTAAGTCCGATTGAACCTATAACATCCATACATTTTTGATTAAC
>NZ_JMFY01000028.1:0-2726 GCF_000765165.1 Clostridium sp. HMP27
GGTATTGGAGCTATACTTGAAAAGTTCTTCAAAGGTATGGGAATCACTCTTCCATCCTATGTTAACTCAATGATTATCGCTGCAATTATATTAAACGTTGGCGAAGCTACTGGAAAATTGAAAGTTAATCAAAAATGTATGGATACAATAGGTTCAATTGGTCTTAACGCATTCTTATCCATGGCTTTAATCGGATTAAAACTTTGGGAACTAGCTGCTGTAGCTGGACCAATGCTTGTAATATTAGTAGTACAAACAGTAATGATGTTCATATTTGCAACTTATATCACATTCAACTTAACTGGTAAAGACTACGATGCAACTGTAATGGCTGCAGGACACTGTGGATTTGGTATGGGAGCTACTCCTGTTGCTATGGCTAACATGAGATCCGTTGTAGAAAGATTCGGACAGGCTCCAAGAGCATTCTTCGTATTACCTATAGTTGGTGCATTCTTAATAGACTTTTCTAATGCGCTAATTATAACTACATTTGCTAATATATTTGCAAAATAATAATTAAATAAAAAAAGCACTGATGGACAAGTTCCTCAGTGCTTTTTTTTACTTCGCCCGGTTTATTAAATTGTAAAAATGCATAATATCTTAATTCCTTGGGAAAGATTTTAAATAGATATCTATTTAAAATATCAAGAAAGGATGAAGATGTATGGAAATCAAACTAGACATGATGCAAACCACAGCATTAGCCGTAGTAATATACTATTTTGGAGAATGGTTAAGAACTAAATTTACAATACTTTATAAATTTTGTATTCCAGCACCTGTTGTTGGAGGACTTGTTTTTTCAATCTTAAATCTAATTTTAAGACTTAGTAATATACTTAAAATCAACTTAGACACAACTCTTCAAAGTCCATTCATGATGGTGTTTTTTACTTCTATAGGATTCACAGCTAGTTTAGAACTCATAAAAAAAGGCGGAGTTCAAGTTCTTATATTTTGGGCGTGCGCTGCTGGTCTTGCAGCATTGCAAGATGCTCTAGGTGTGACCCTTGCAGGAATTTTAAACGTTAGTCCCCTGCTCGGACTTATATGCGGTTCTGTTACAATGACAGGCGGACACGGTACCGGAGCTGCCTTTGCTCCATTATATGAAAGTATGGGACTTAAAGGCGCTATGACCGCAGCTATGGCAGCTGCTACTTGGGGGCTTGTATTCGGTTCACTAATTGGTGGTCCAGTTGCAAAATCATTAATAGAAAGAAAAAAACTTCAGCCAAATAAAGACGAGAAAGCAAAAGGTAGTGTAGTAAATGAAATAGAAGAAAGAGTTACATATGAAGAATTATTTAGATCTCTCGCCCTCCTTCTCATAGCCATAGCTATAGGTGCAGTGCTTGAAAAATTCTTTAAAAACTTAGGATTAACTTTACCTTCATACGTTAACTCAATGATAATAGCAGCAATAATATTAAACACCGGAGAACTTTCTGGTAAATGGACTGTAAATAGCAAGTGTATGGATATTTTAGGAAATATAGGTCTTAATGTATTTTTATCTATGGCTCTCATAGGATTAAAACTTTGGGAACTTGCAGAACTTGCAGGTCCTATGGTTATAATACTTATAGGTCAAACAATACTAACAGGTTTATTTGCAATGTATATTACATTTAGTTTTACAGGTAAGGATTTCGATGCTGCCATAATGGCCGCAGGACACTGCGGATTTGGTATGGGAGCTACCCCTGTTGCTATGGCTAATATGAAATCCGTTGTTGACAGATTCGGTCCAGCTCCAAGAGCATTTTTCGTATTACCTATAGTAGGTGCTTTTTTAATAGACTTCGCAAATGCTCTTATAATAACAACTTTTACAAATATTTTCGCAAAATAAAAACTCATTTCAATCACTGATTCTAATTGATATTAATTCCCGCATGATCAATTAGAATCAGTGATTATTTTTTCTTTATTTCCAACAAATAAACCGAACCTAATTTCCACTAACTATACAGCATAACCATCTCCCCTTTCATTCTTTAATTTTGTAACTTAATGAAATATGAGTTACCTGTTGATTCATATTTGAGATAATACAATCAATATCAATATCCTGTATTTCTTCACATATTAATCAAGTATTAATTAATTATTAATAATTTTATTCATAATTAATTAATACCTTTGTAAATTTTTATAATACTATATGCATTAATTTCAAGTTCTTATTTAAATATATTAAACTATAGCATTTTAATACATTTTATTGGTTAATAATACATTCTACAACCATTGGCATTAGGCAGCTCCATCTATCGATTTCATTTTATTATTTACGTTCCATTTTACGACAAATAAAACTTTTATTCATAGAACCATCTTCAATTTATTTACATTTTTATATCATTATTTATAATTTTATAAACTTTTTGTTAAAAAACAAGGAATATTTATTCAAGAAGATAAATATTATTCACCTTTATTTGATAAATGAAATTTTTTTTATTTTTTATTCATTTTTTTAATTTTTTAGATTGATTTTTTTATCGTATTATGTATAATAATATGTGTACCGAACATATCGTTTTCATATTTTACAAATTAAATTAAATTTTTTTAAGAAAGGTGGACTTATTATGCAATTTAAATTAGACATGATGCAAACCGCAGCTTTGGCAGTGGTAATGTACTATCTTGGAGAATGGATAAAAAGCAAATTCCCAGTTCTTCATAAGTTCTGTATACCTGGACCTGTTGTA
>NZ_JMFY01000029.1:0-73508 GCF_000765165.1 Clostridium sp. HMP27
TTTCCTGTTGGCTCGAGAGGATAGCAAGTACGTCAAATGCTATTGGTCGTTCAAGGGAATATATCCATTGATTTCTTTTTGTTTACGGAAACATATCAACCTGCTATAGTCAGATTTGACGATATATCATTGACTTGGCAAAAGTTATGGCGATAGATAGAATTTCAATAAATCTCTTTACAAATCAAACAAATCATAAACAGGCGGTTCAAGTCTATCCCAGTAGTCTCCTTCTGCTTCAAACAAAGTTGCCATTCCAAACTCTATTGCACCGAATTCATTACGTTTGTATTCTTCCCAATTATCCCAAGCTTCAGGGTTTACAACAATATTTTCGCTAATCATGGGTAATAGATTATTGATATATATTTTTTTCTTTTCCTCTGATAGACTCAAAAGTTCTTGTTTATACCCTGCAAATAAATCATCATTTTCCTTGAGCCAAGATATAATGCAATACGTTTTCTCCCCTTCTGGAAACACCATAACAAAAATATGCTTTGCTAAAACATTAGGATTTAATAAATCTTGTATTTTGTTTCCTTCTAAATCATGTGTCATAGCTTCAAAACCAGTACCAGCAAATTTAACCGGTTGACCAAACTCCCAAACAATGCTAGAAAGCACATCATAATTACCCGTCAACAAAGCTGTATCAAAGATTTTTTTTACACTTTGAAAATCATCAATTGCCATATGCATTCCACGATATGGATTTTCTTCATCTGGCATATTTGCTAATGATGGTTTTATTTTAAATATGCCTCTTTCCATATTTATAACTTCTTGCTTTTTATGATACTCAATGGCAAAACATCTATATGTATAAAGAAAAATATGCTGTAGACTTTTATCAAACATTCCATCCTCGATAGGTTGAAATACCGTCTTATCGTGATATCCACAAAAGCCTGTAAATACAGTTGCCTCTTTTCTTCCATACACAGTCATTGGTGCAAATGGATTATCTGATTTTGGACAAGGCATATACACTATCCCATTAGAAGATAACCGCTTGATTATTTTATTGTTTTGAATTGAGTGTGCCCCGATTATTTTTTCAGAGCATTCGTCTGATTTAGGATGTAGACATTGTTTAATTCTCGATTCTTTCCGCACTTTTTTATAAGTTTCTAAAAGATTAAGAGGATTAGAATAGTAAACATCATCATCCTTTCCAAGACAACATTTTTTATATTTTTTACCACTGCCACAAGGGCAAGGATCATTTCTTCCTATTCTCATTATTTTTCACCTTCATTCCGCAAATGGTACTATACAACTCCACAAACCGCTGTGTCTTTCTATAGCTTCTTCACTCAAGTCATCCAAGTAACTCTCGTATCATCTCTACTAGGATTGTCTAGCTCTTTTCATCAAAACTAGTAAAATCATAAAATCTATATTTCCTCGCAACTAGTTATTTGCTCAGGCGGAATATCTATTTCGTCTTTTACGTATAAGAACACCTCCGAAAGCAAATTACTATTTGCCCGGTCAATCGCATTAGCAAGCAGTAACTTCCAGTTACTGCTATGGGGCCAGACCCTATGGAATAAAATTGGAAACAATTTTATTCTTGCTAATTTGATAGTACAGTTTTTGCCTCTTCCACATCTATAGCTTCTTTTTCAAGAAAATATTTATCTAAGTCCAGTTCCTTTAACTTAGCTTTAAGTTCTTTATTTATGACCTGCTCATATACACCATTTTTTAATGACATGTCATTGCTCCTTTTGGAATTTTTACATATACATATAAGTATTGTATATTCTAATTATATCCTATCCACTACCTTTATTACAGGCACTATAAATTCCTTAATAAAATTTTCATTACATAAATTTAAATCTCCAGAAATTTAACAAACCCTAAATTTCTGGAGATTCTATATTTAAGTTTATCTTTCCTTCTTTGCTGCCCTATTATAAGTATACTCAAATAAACTTTTTCCCACATCTTTTACAATTATCACATCAAAGTATTCCTTTAAAACCTATACTTGATCTGAAAGCTTTCCATATTGAATACTTATTTTCTGCTTTATAAATAGCTAGCAGTGACTTGCAATTCCTGCCATGGGGTCAGGCCCCATGGAATAAAATTGGAAACAATTTTATTCTTGCTATTAATTCTAAATTATATGGATATCGCTAAAAGGTGCTCAAGCCTATACTGATATGTTACCTTTTACTGGGTGGCTCGAGAGGATAGCATTGATGTCTTTCAAACCATCTGTTCTCGGAAACATATCCACTTCAATCTTGTATGCTTATAAAAATGTCATTAACTAACTACAACACTGTTTATCAATCAGACAAATTAGAATTGAACAAAATGACTTTGCTTACCCCCTTTGATGTAGTATTTCCCTCGGGAGTAATGTTTCCTTTTCATTTTTATTACTGTGTTTCTATTTAATATATTTTAATGCTATGAAATTATTTATTCCAGTTTTTTTGGCACTTTTTTGTGAAACAGGCGTCCGTTTATATTCCACAAAACCTAATTTTTTATATAAGTTCATAGCTGGTGTATTCGAATCTGCAACCTCTTCAATTAAATACTCTCGGAAATTTGTATTCTTAATAATATGATTTATGATCTGTGATGCCACACCCTGACCTCTGAATTCAGAAGCTGTACCAACAAATTCAATGGAACTTGTTTCAGGTAACGGATTTTTAAAAGGGCGTTCAAATTCTTTTTTTAAAGCAATTGCTGCAATGCTGCCCTTGAATAAACCTAAGTACCTTCTCAGTTCTTTTTTATTTAATCTCACTGATAGTGTCCTGCAGTCTGTACATGCAACCATTCCTACTATTTTATTGTCCTTAACTGCAACATAAAATTGATCTAAAACAAACATATGGGCAAATGCTTTGGCTATTATATTTTTATCCGTAGAAAAATACCCCAGCCATTGAGTAAATCCCTCTGCAAATATTTCGGATATTTGCAGCCGAGCATCTAAATCTAATTTATCCGCGCGAATTACTGTAAACTTATAACTTTCGGATATCATATATTATTCTCCTTCCTTAAATAAAAAAGTAGCTTAATCCACTATGAAATAATTTTTGTTTCTATATTATTTACATACTTTTCTTGCAGATACAATCAACATCATGGGACGGCGCATTTCATCCTCCATCCCCGGAATATCCATCATGTTTTCTGGTGGCTGTGGCTCCACAATCTGATTTATTAAAAGGCCATTTGAAAGCAGTGTATTTAGATATGTGGTCAGTGTTCTATGATATTTTGTAACTTTTTCTCCCAAAAATACAGCTGTCCGTTTTCCCTCATAATAATAATTGTCCACCGGGAAATGCAGTATTTCTCCTTTTTCGTTATAATGCCACTCCTGTGTTCCATAGGAAGTAAAAACAGGATGTTCAACCGTAAAAATAAGTGTTCCATTTGGCTTTAACATTTTATACAAGTTATTAATCAAATTCTCATAGTCTTCTATATAATGAAATGCCAATGAACTGAGCATTATGTCAAAGCTCTCATCTGGAAAACTTATATCTTCTATAGCACAACATCTATATTCAATCTGTGGGAAATGCGTTTTTTCTTTTGCTACTTTAAGCATTTTATGAGACATATCAACACCTACTACAGAAGAGGCACCATTTTCCATAGCATAGATGCTGTGCCAACCATAGCCGCATCCTAAGTCAAGCACACGCTTATCTTTAAAATCTGGTAGCAGCTTTTTCAATGTTTCCCATTCTCCTGCACCGGCCAGACCCTGCTGCGAGCGACTCATTTGACTGTATTTTTGAAAAAATGTATTGTCATCATATTTGTTTTCTTTCATCTGAATTCTCCTCGATACATGGCACTTATATAACCATGGGGATGCCCGGTCTGATAATTGGCAGTAACAATTCCTTGCTCCGTATCTTTGATTATTTGTTCCACCCGTTTTATATCACGTAAAATTAAATCCACATGATACACTAACTAATTCTTTTCTTTGATTGTCAAACCGCTACCTCCTACTTGTCTCCTTGTTTTTTCTTTCCATAGTTCTTCGGGAAGTAATCCTTCCCGAGCAGCCAAACATACTGGTCGATTTGCTTCAGGTTATATTTATCCAAGCCATAGAAGGCACGGAAATCAATCAGAATGCCTTTGAATTTTATATATTCCTTCAAATCGCCATCTTGGAAATCTGAGAAGCTATCACGATTTCTAAAATAGCGAAGTACCTCATCGACGTAGCTATCATAAATCGGATAATCGAGTGGATTGTGATGACTACAATACTTTGAGGCAAAAGAGTATTAATGCCTCTTTTGCCACATTCTCAAAATCAGTAGCGGTCACCGCATTCCAAAACAGGTCTTTGCTCCCTTTCCTCCAGAGGTAGAAGGTATCCACATAAGCAGTATTGATTGTTAATTTTGAAATGTTCTGGCTATGTAGGAAGTTCCTATACAAAGCACGCAGCTCATCATATGATAGAGCTTTCATTTTGTTTATATCCAAAGTCAAACCTCCTTTACTCAATACTGTTTAATCTTTCAAGCCACTTCAATATGCAGCCACACTTAAAGAAATCTAATAACGCACCATCACAAAAGCGCTCGGCTCTAACAGCACCCATAATAAGCGCAAGCACACACTGTGCATTCAAATTTGAAACGTCAGCATTCTTCATAGATTCCGTACCCCATTCAAGGCCGTTATCTTTAAGAATATCTCCATAGAGGGTAAGTTCCATATCTTTATTACTTTCTTCAAAGGTGTAAACATCCTTGATGAAGTTATGCACCATTTCAGAATACCCCACAAAAGGCATCTGTATCGGATGCTCCGGCGTTCCATCGTTTTCTTTATCAATAACCCATTCACCAACGCTATCCGCCTGGATCATAGGTATGTATTTTATCAAAATATCAAATTTACTCATCCTCATCCTCCTCTGTATCGTCAATGCCAAATAGCATTAGGAACTTATTAAAGTTGTACGGATATGAGTTATCGCCATGAAATCTCACTGGTTTATGACCATTGTTATATTCAAATTCCAACCCCCACTGCGTACCATCACACACCGTGTATCCAAAGCGTTTAGTTGAATATCTTCTGCACCACTCACCGATGTGAAGGTCTATAAGTGCGGCTATAAATGTAATCTTACATATGGCATCCATATTTGCATCAAAGTCAGCTGTCTTTTCTTCTGATTTTGATAAGGTATAAGTTCCACCAGCTTCAGCATAGGCAAGCTTGGCTCTTTCTAAGTATTCACGAGTCCAGTGAATACGAGTATCTTCGCTCGGATGCATAATAGGCTCTTTGCCATAGTCCGGGCTTTCCATTATATTTTTAAGACGCTCTATTTCTTGCTTAAGCCCACGGATAGCGGTCATAATCTGTTCTTTAGTTTTTCCTTTTAGATACTCTTCATAGTATCCTTCAGGGCTAATCGTCTTGCTAATTCGGAAATACTGATATTCATCTGGTCACATAATTGTCGTATCATATCCGAAGTTTCCATTACGATCCCTCCATACCTCAATACATATATTGTAAACAATTTGGCTTAAATCTACAATATGAACTCGTAAATGTTTCCAAATAAAAAAATCGCAACTCTGCAAAAAAGAGCTACGGGTGTAGTGTTGTATCAATTACTCGTCAGTTTGGAATTCAATTCCGGACTTGAATTCCACTGTAATCTTCTCTTCATAAATTCTAATTTTGCCAATCAATCGTTTTAATAGTTGCTCATTAATGACCGTTTCAATATTACTACTAAGAACTTCTAAAAAATCATCCTTTTGCCCCAGCAAATCATTAATAGCTTTCACAACGGCATCCTTTAATAAATCCTCGAGCACCTTCTTTTATTAATCATTTTACTCAAACAAATTTTGTGATTTTTCATCTATTAGAAAAATTGTAAAGTTGAAAATATCTCTATCTGGATACCATCCATTGTAAACCTCAAATTTAATTAGCATTCATATTATGTATATTAATTAAACTGTTCTTTTATTATCTAACTAAGCTCTTTCTAGACTTGTTTTACTATAATCATAGTACAAGTTCCTGTCATAGGTTCAGGCCCTTTTCCAGGGAATACGATGCGCATTCTCTGGTTGCTATATAATCACTTCTTCCTAAAAAATAAAACTACAGAAACTTATACTATATAAATTCCTGTAGTTCTTTATTAGAATTACTTTTTCCTACACCACACCCTTATTAGCCACTTCCATCATCCAAGCTGGCATATGTTCTTTTAATCTCCAAACAAAACTTATAGGAGTACTTCCACTATGCCTTATATATTCTGCTTCTCCTAGATAGGTGTAAGGTGCGGTGATTCCATCTTTTTTCTTATTTTCTCTTACAAACAAGATTATTTTGTTTCCTGTTTTTAAGTGATTAATATATCTCTGCCCAGTTTCACTTTCCACTGAAGTTCTGCTTTGGCTCTGCCAATGAAACATTCTTTCGTTTATTGCATAATCCTCGTATAAAGTTGATGGTGAATAATCCTTTTCTGCTTTGTTTAATGTTATAAAAAAAGCATCTACCTTTATATCTTTAAAATACTTCACTCCTTCTCTAAAGGATGGCTTTTTATCTTCATTATAATAACCAAAAGCAGCCATAATTTGATCTGTGGAATAAGTACAATGAAGATCTAGTGGAATAGCTGAGCCCAATTCAACAGTTTTATCTATAAAATCAATATGTTCATAATTATATTGAAGGATTTCCACAACTTCCTTCATTATTTCTTTGTTATTATCACAAAGGGCATTTAATGCCTCTAAAAATGACTTATATCCTTGATCTTCAGGAGTTTCTAAATAAAAGCTGTAATACAACATTCCCATCATATACTTTTCTTCTTCAGTTAATTTATTATTTTCTAATTCTACCTTTGAAGTTAACACTTTTACTGCAAATTTTATAAATCTCCTTGAATTAATATGAAACAAATTCTTAAGCCTCTTTATAATAAGTAATTCATCTTTATTTGTATAATCCTCTATTAAACCTGCTTCAGCTCTCATCATAGTAAAACTTCTATCACCATTTTTACCATAAACATCAATAAAACTGTAGCTATAATGTTCTAAGAAGTTACTAAGGGTTGGTTCTTTACCTGTATCTTCTTGAAAGTATTTAAGTTTACTTATAATATTCGCCTTTGTAAGCTTTGCACTTTTTATATTTCTTAATATATATTCCTTAGCCTGTTTTTCTAAATGTATGTGGCAACCCTTAGGAAGATTTAAAAATCCATTATTTATGCTGTACTCCACTGAATGCTTTGATTTTCCCATTAAAGCCTTGAACTTTTGCTCAAAGTTATAACTTTTATGAGCCTGACCTACAAAGTCAAGAACTGTAAGACACTCTTTATCTTCATGTAGTCTAAGCCCTCTTCCTAATTGCTGTAAAAATATTGTTAAGCTTTCCGTTGGTCTTAAAAACAACACTGTATTTATTTCGGGTATATCCACCCCTTCATTATATAAATCTACTGTAAATATAAACTTAACTTCACCTTGCACAAGCACCTTCTTAGCACTGTTTCTTTTTTCATCCTTGCTTTCTCCTAGTACTGCAATGGAAGGTATTCCCGCTTTATTAAATTTATCTGCCATATATTTTGCATGCTCCACACTTACACAAAAACCAAGTCCAACAACCTTATCTATATCCGTAACATACTTATACACACTTTTTATTATTTCATTTACTCTAAGGTCATCACTTGTATACACATTTTCAAGTTCTTTCTTATCATAGCCTCCTCTAGTCCATTTTAACTTTGATAAATCAACCCTATCCGATACAGCAAAATATTGAAAAGGACTTAAAAGCTTTCTATCTATAGCTTCTGGCAACCTCATCTCTGCTGCAATTCTATCATCAAAGCGCTCTAAAACATTTTTACCATCCATTCTTTCTGGGGTGGCAGTTAACCCCAGTAATATCTTTGGAGTATAATAATCCAAAAGCTTTCCATAGGAAGGAGCTTCTGCATGATGAAATTCATCTACAATAATAAAATCATAAAAATCTTGTGTAGTTTTTTCATATAACTTTGAGGAATTAAAACTTTGAATGCTCATAAATAAATGATCAATGTTTTCTGGTATGTTTCCTCCAACATACAAATCTCCAAAATTATTATCCTTTAATATAGCCCTAAAGGTATCCCTACTTTGTTTTAGTATTTCTTCTCTATGAGCTATAAATAAAAGTCTATTTTTCTCTTTCTTATACTGGCGTGAAAAGTCCTTATAATCAAAAGCTGCAATAACAGTTTTACCAACTCCAGTAGCTGCTACTATAAGATTTTTATTCTTACCAAATAGCACCCTTTCAGCTTTTAGTTTTTCTAATATCTCCTTTTGGTAATAATAAGGGTGTATATCTAAACTAAACACAGTATCATTATCGCCATCAATTTTAGCTTCCCTTTTAAGAGAGGTTAAAAGTCTTCTTTTATCCTCTTCAATTTCTCCATTAAAGTCACTAAATTCATCATCATTCCAATAGGTTTCAAAGGTAGCTTCAAACTTTTTAATAATATCAAAGGAATCCTTTTCTGTAACCTTTATGTTCCATTCTAATCCTGAAGTAATGGCTGCACTGGATAAATTTGAAGATCCTATATATGCTGTGGTAAAGCCTGTTTCTCTTTTAAATAAGTAGGCCTTTGCATGAAGCCTTGTTCTATCCGTATCATAGGATATCCTTATTTCTGTATTATTAAGCTTACTAAGTTCTTCTATGGCCTTATAATCAGTAGCCCCCATATAGGAAGTAGTAATAATTCTTAATTTATGATTTTCCTGTTCTGTAAATTCTCTTAGCTCCTCAATTATGCATCTTAAGCCGCTCCATTTAATGAAGGACACTAACATATCTATGGAATCAGAACACAGTATTTCCTTTTTTAACTCACTCATCATGTTGGGCTCCTGTTTTGAACCAGTAAAAAGGGAGCTTTGAGAAAGTGGAGTTACAGGCCTTACTGTCTTTGTTTTCTTTACAGATCTAATACTATTTATTTTCGAATACAGAGCAGTAAGAATTTCCCCCTCTTCGTCAACCTTTAATCCATCAATACCTTTTTCATCTGCTAGCTTACTTAAGATTTCAATAATTTCATTACATGCCTTTATTTCTGAAAGAAGAGATTCTTTATCATCATTTTTCTTATTCTCCCTTATAAAGCTTAAGGATTTTTTTATCACAGAGGACAGATAATTTGATAGTACTGTTTTCCCCTCTTCCACATCTATAATTTCTTTTTCTATAAGATATTTATCTAAATCCAGTTCCTTTAACTTGGCTTTAAGTTCTTTATTTATAACTTGTTCATATACACCATCTTTTAGTGACATTGTCATTGCTCCTTCTTAGATTTCTAACATATAACTATTTAATATTACACAAGTTTATATAATTAAAAGATTCTACAAAGTTATTAGGTTTCCTTTTATATAAAAGATAATGCATTAAACTTATAAAAAAAGATAGTCTCTTGGGATTTTACACCAAGGATTATCTATTTTTTATAGACAAGTTCTTAAATTGTGAGGTTTTACGGGTGGTGACAGTCACCCTAGTGGGAACGGAGTTGCCATGCAAGTGTAGTTTACGTCCCTCGGCGAAACTAGTGGGAGGCTTGCAACCCACTTGCTATTTTTATTAAGGATGTGATATGTTATATATTGTCGAAATTTGCATGTTATTTTTTAGGAGTGATTATCGTTGAAAACAGATAAAGTAACGGAGAAAGTAGTAGGGGGAAAGAAAATTTATATTGTAGAGAATCATCACGAAGTTATAATCCCTTGGTCAGAATATGTTTCTAATAATGAAACTGTACCAGTATTATTAACTTTTGACCACCATATGGATACCCGTAGTGCATTTTACAGGCACTCCCGTAAGGTCGCTGGACTAGAATGGAGACCCGTAAGAGATCAATTGATAGCAAATGTAGATATAAATGAATCAAGTACAATTGCAACAGCATTAGAAATGCTTCGTAATAATGAGCATATAGATTTTGCATTGCAAACAGGGATAATATCAGATGCAGTAGTATTTAGTTTACTTAGTGCAGGTATTTGTAGAGATTATGCCAATAGTAAAATATACTATATAGATCCTTGCTGCACTAGCAAATGTAACAAAAGTTCACATGGCGATGAGTGCCAAATTGATCTATATGATAAGGTAATAGAAGGACAAGAACTATTGTTTAAATTAAGTCAAATAAATAAGTTTATACCTGGTTTTTTCATCTCGAATAGAATAAACAAGAAATATATTTTAGATATTGATTTAGATTGTTTCCATACTAAAAAAGCTATCAATGCCGTGGATATGTCTGTTTTTAATTATTTAGTATCTAATGCAGAAATAGTTACTATAGCAACAGAAGGATATTATGTTGAGTTAGAAAAAAAGGATAATGATATAAATGAGAATTACCTTCTAGAAAAGTTATTAGTGCATATAGAAAATGCTATAGAAAGAACGGAAGATAATAAAAGATTTAAATTCTCTAGGTACAATAGCACAAGAGAACGTAATACAGCATCTTGAAGAAGTCATTGTATTAGGGTCTATGCTGCTGAAATCTTATTCCATTACTATTAATTGGACAAGATTTCAGTAACATATCAAATTTCAAGCTATTAATGATGCATTTTTTCTATAACATGTCCATTTTTCACAACCACAATACCAATTGAGCATGGACTATTTTTTTATTTGCAGTTTCAAAGTCTATAGCTATATAATTCATTTTTTTCCCCATAATTCTTTCATTAGCAAGACAAATTGTTAACAATTTGTTTACGTCCCCCGGGGAAACTAGTGGGAGGCTTGCAACCCACTTGCTAAGAAACCTTTCTCTATAATCTAGTTCCATGACTTCTTCTAGCATATTAAAATCTATAGCAAGCAGTAACTTCCAGTTACTGCTATGGGGCCAGACCCTATGGAATAAAATTGGAAACAATTTTATTCTTGCTATTTATCCTTTCCATATATTTCTCAAATTCCTCTTCTAGCTGGATTATCTTATTCAAATCACATTGTTCATCAATTTCTACGTATCCAAACCATTTTAAAAATTTATTTTCTTTCATCTTTCCAAGTGTTTTGGTTGGAATATTTCGCTTAGTTTCATAAGTTAAAGCATATCCACTATAGTTTAATTTAACTTCATTTTCTATTTTCTTATTTTCCTTCTTTATATACCTTAATGCTAAATCTATGTTATGAATTACATCCTCAGGAAAATCAATAGAATTTATAACATTTCTTCTGATAATAAAATTATTACAGATGTTAAATGTGTCTTCTTCTATTAGCCTAACTATGGGTTTGACTTTAGAAGGCCTGTCCATATGTATCTTATAATTTAAACTATATTTTTTCTTCAAATCTGACACTATATTTAAAGCTTTATCGCTAGATACATTTATATAATCAAAATCCTCCATTGATTCAATAATAGGATATTCCACTATATGAAGATTATTACGCAGGAACTTATACAACTCATTTAATAAATAAATTTTAGAAATAATACTGCTAAAATCTGAATAGTAGTGGTCTATATCACTTACTTCAGTTAAATATCTATATTCATTATGCGTCTTATGTTCTAACTTAATATTAAGCATAGATATAATTTCTACTCTATTTCCTTGATTATCTTGCATATTCACCCTAAGCACAGTATTATCAAGCAGTTCCTTTTTATCAAAGCAATCATGTCCAGTCACCAACTTTTCTATTACATTTTTCTTTTCATAAATGTTACTGATTTTATCAATATGAAGATATATATTTTCATTACTAGATACTAATTCAACAATCCTTTGAATCTTTGTATCATCATCTTCTTCAATATTCAATATTGGCATAATAATTTTATCTTCAATACTTTCTAATACATTTTCGATTGTTTTTTTATGTGAAATATGGATTTTAAAATTAGTATCCAATAATTTCTTAGGAATAGCTCTTTTCTTTTGTTCCTTTTCTATCTCTGAGTTTATTTGTGCTGCTATTTCTCTGGTTATTTTAGATATGATAGTCACCCCCAGTTAAACATATAATACCTTAATTTAAGTAGAAATAAACGTTATAATAGAATATATTTGCTTTCCTCTGAAATATTACCAAAAAAACAGAACAAACTTCTTTGCTCTGTTTTGTTATTGCTAACTATTTACATTAATCTTACAAGAATTTCTTCCCATACTTTGTCAGGTATTTCTGAATCTACAAAGGTAACTAGTCCACCAATTCGGAACACATTATACCAATCTTCATCTAGTCCATTTTCATATAATATATCTTGTATTTCTGCTTTACTTATATTTTTATATGGAGTCCCAATTGTTCTAATTTCAAAAGGAAACATGTAGTCCTCTTTCCAAATATCTGCTTCCACAGTTTCACTTATATGTGACTTAACAATAAAGGGAGTAGTAAATATTTGTTCTTTTGTACTATAGAATATTCCAAAGGAACCAATATTCATTTTCTGACCCTTTGTTTTATACATTTTGTACTTATTATCATTTTGTGAAACTGCCCACTTTTGCGAGCCAACCCCTGCCCAGATATTTTTTAAATCTTCGCTGGTAAAACAATAAATTTTCAACAATATCACTCCTTATAATTATATACTTACAAACATTTATATCTTATTCATTAGTATTTTCAAATATGATTAAGCCGATATTTCTTATAAATAACTACGGCTATAATATAATATATTGTCAATATTCAAAAATATTACCAAAATTCCAAAATATTTTTCATTTGCCAAAAAACTTATTTTATAAGAAAGAGCTTTTTCTTCAGAAAATTACTCATCTATCTGAAAGAGCAGCATATAATAAAACTATATGAAACCAATTAATTATTTAGGAGGAATACATTTGAATAATGATGTAAAATCTCTTATTAAAACAATCCTAGAAGACGGAAAATCATATCATACCTCTGAAGTTGAGAAAATTATATCTCAACAGTATGGCAGCTATACTAATGGCCAATTTGCAGCTGCATGGAGAGATTTACTAAAGAAAAATGAAATTATTAGGATAAATAGAGGTGTTTATAAAATTGCAGATAATGATCTTACTTATGCGGTAAAAAAGATTATTAGCAATGCAATAAAAGATATAGATAAACTAACTAAGAACATTGATATTTTTTCTTTGACTCCTAAAAGTTTAGATGATATTAATAATATAAAATTAGCAATCGAAAAATTAGTTGAACTACAAGATAGCATTATAAACAATTAAGAGATAAGAAATAAGGCCTCAATTTTTAACAACCTAAAGCTAATTTCAAGAAAGGAGTTTCTATGATGAAAAATATTAAAATAACCTCAGAAATGACTGCAACCAAATATATGATTTTAGCATATCTATTTCTAGCCTTATCTATAGCTCTATAAAATTAAACCTCCATAAATCTGATATTCTCAAATTTATGGAGGTCCCTAGATATTAGTTATCTTTATTACTTCCTACATTATTATAAGTATACTCAAATGAACGCTTCCCTACATCCTTTGCAGTTGTTACATCAAAGTATTCCTTTAATACCTGTACTTGATCTGAAGGCTTTTCGTATTGGATACTTACTTCCTGTTTTATAAATGGCGCCCTATATTTATCTACTAAATTATACATACGATTTAAAACTTTCTCGTAAGTTTCTGAATTTATATCAATTCCATCCTTAGTTGACCATATAGGAAGTTTTTTAATATTCTCTCCTTCAATAAATACCTCACCAACAAAGTTTTCATAGCTGTGTCCCTTCTTTATAAGATTTTTTCTCCATAAGGTTTTTTCTGTTTTATCATGCTCAAGCACTACTCTTCCATTTACAATAATATCCCATCCATTTTCTTTTGAGGTAACATTGTTATGAAGCATTATTTTTGTAGTTATTCCATCAAAGCTTTCATATGAAGATTCAGCTATTTTAATACCATTTATTACTGCTGGTTTAAGAATATTTTTATTAACTTCTATACTAAACCCCGCTTGTAATTTATATCTATATCTTAATTCAATTTCATTTATTAATTCATTTATAAACTTGTGCTTAGAAAAGTTTTTACAAATTTCTTCATACAAATTACTTATAATTATAGTCAACCCCTGAGACAAGTTATCTTCAAAAGCTTCTTCCTTAATATTGATATCCCAATTGTCATTCTTCCCCCATTTGTCTACGTCAATTTTTATTCTACAGGAATAATCAGGCCTATTGGATAAAATTTCGATCTTCTTGCCTATCTTTAAAAAAGCTCTCTTAAGTCCTATTCCATGCCCACCAGTGTATTCTATTGAACTTCCAATTTTAAGGGCATCTCCAAATATCTTGTCTCTTGAAATTCCACCACAATTATCACTTATCTGAAATTCAGCTCCGTTAATTTTCAATTCAACCTTATATCCTTGTAATCTCTTAGGATTTGTTAAAGCTTCTGCAGCATTTATCGAATTGTCTATTAAATCAAATATAGCAGCTTGAATTCTTATGTCCTTTGTAATTGTTTGGATAACAAATTCTTTAGTTGGAGCAGCATTCACCTTATTATCTTTCATAAATATACTCCAAAAAATTCTTTTCAGTTTAGCATATTATTGAACTTACCGAAATATAACTAGAGTTACTTGAAGTTTTTAATGTAACATTTTCTAGTTAATCATTATCACATTAGAGGCAAGACCTTGCCATGGAGTCAGGAACCATAGCGGAAACCCAGGTACAGTTTCCTGCTTATTAATTGCTATAGATATCTTTCGATTTTAAAAAGGTCCTAATTAATATCTATTTATGTAAAAATCATTAATAAAAAATAGATACTTATAAGTTTGCTTCAAGTATCTATTCTTATTATAAATATTTATAAAATTATCCTTCTATTAAAATCTCTTCCAACATCCCATCCTGAACCATAGTTAAGTTCAATAAATAATTATTATGCTCAAAGGTTTCTTGCAGTGGTTTACTTGCAGTAATCCATCCTAATCCATCAGTAATCCATATAAGTTCATGTCCATCAGAAGTTATTACATCTTGAAGAGTCTTATATTCTCCTGCGGTAGCTTTAAGCTTAGAGCCTCCCCCACCATAATAATTTGTTTCTACTAAAAATAATTTTTCATTGGTTTTAATGGCAAAATCAAAACGTCTACTTGCCTTATCTACTTTTACTTCTAAATTCCATCTACTCTTTATTCCATTAGGCGTAGCCTGAGCTATATAATCATAGCCATGCTTTTTACATAGTTTTTTTATATATGCCTCTACCAAATCTTCCATAGCAGTTCCTGAGCGATTTTTTCGTCCATTGCTATCAAGTCCAACTTCTACGCCCATTACATAATCAACTAAATTTTTCACCTGTTTATTTTGTATTATTTTAAGTATTCCTGTATTTTCACAAAAATCAATAACCCTATTTATTTCTTCTTCAGATAGGTTTTTATGTTTATTAAATTCATATTCCTCAAGTTCAAAACTTATATCTTCCTTATCTTCAGTTTTTAGTATTTTAAATGTATTTTCTCTACAAGCTATAAGTACAGGTATCACTTGTACAACTTCAGGATATTGGCTTAATAACATTTTAAATTCTTCTTTTACATTTTCTTTTCCTATTAGGTAATTTAATATATTAAGATTAACCTCTACACTTTTAACATTTAGATTTACCTTATTCCAATTAACAAAGTAATTCCATCCTTTTATACTATCCTTTAAAGTACTTAAAAGGTAATTAAATGTCTCGTTAGATTTTATATATTTCATGCAAAACTCCCCCATAAATTATGATTATATTTCAAATACACTCCTAATTATTTCTTCTAGCATTCCGTTTTTACACATATTAAAATTTAATAGGTATTTTAAATGTCTATACCCTTTTAATAGCTGAGGTTTTTCTTCATTTCCCCAGCACTTTTTACCATCCGTTACTAAAGCAAACTCAATTCCATCACTCTTTAAATCTGACTGTCTATTTATATATGAATCTATTATTTCTTCTGGTTTTGAGCCTGAGCCACTGAAAAAATTTGCTTCTATATTCATTACTATCTTTTCTTTTATTAATATAAAATCGGCTTTTCTATTGGCTATATCATCCGATATTACAAATCCCTTTTTTCTTAATGTTTTAAACTGCTTTTGAATCATTATCTCTATTCCATACTTTTTCGCAACACCCAATACTATGGGCTCAAGGGCTAATTCAAATGCTAAGCCACCTCTATTTTTTCTTGCATTGCTATCTAATCCCACTTCACATCCCATTAAATAATCAACTAAATGTTTCTCTAATAAATCTGTGAATAAGTATTTTAATCCTATTTTTTTAGTAAAATCTAAGTATTTTTCTATTTCCTCTTCAGTTAATTTTTCATCCTCTTCAAAATTAAATCTGTACTCAAGTAAGTCATCTTCCATAGACTCTATATTTATAACTTTTAAAACTTCTTTACCCTTTTTCAAATTTTCTCTTTCATCTTTCGATAAAGCAAATAAAGCTGGTAAAACATTTATCACTGTTGGAAATCTCTTAACTATTTTCTTAAAATCTTCATCATAATTTTTGTTTTTAACCAATGCATTTAAAGTATTAAGTTCTATATTATATTGATTTATAATTGTAACTGGCCTTTCCCAATTCACATAGAAATTAAATCCTCTATTTGTTTCTAATAAAGATTGGGTAAATATCTTTACTAATTCACTAGATTCAGCTTCCAAGTACCCTTTTATTTGTGTATTCTCTTGGGTTAATGCTACTTCTATTTTGGCATCATCTTTATAATTTGTTATTAGTAACTCTGTAATCTTACCTCTTCCGCTACCTACAGAATTTATATTTCTTTTAGCATAAACTCTTTTTATATTAAACTCCGAATATAAATCATCAAAAAAAGTATCTTTTTCATCTAGGTTTTTGGGATCTGAATTACTTAACATTACTTTTGCACCTTTAGCATCTATTGCTTTATAAAAATCCCTTAACAAAATCTGTGCTTCATCATTAAAATTACTTTTATTGTAGGCTGTAAACCCCCCGACTGTTACTGGTCTATATGGAGGATCACAATATACAAATGTGTTAGCATCAATATATCCTTCTAGTTCAGTAAAATTTTTATTTAATATCTTAACTTTAAATTCTCCATTTTTATTTTTTAAATTTAACAATCTAGATACTTCCTTCAACTGCGCCTCATCGAAGAAACTTGGATTACTGTATTTGCCAAACGGAACATTAAACCCTCCCTTGGAATTCTCCCTATATAATCCATTAAAACATGTCTTATTTAAAAATATAAAATATGCAGCTGATTTTAAGCTATTACAAGCAGCATTATTAAAGTTATCTCTTATTTCATAAAATAGTTCTTCTCTTCTTTCAGTGTCTGCTTCTAAATATTTAGTTTTCAATTCTTGTATTTCTTGAATTAAGTCTTCTGGTTTATCTCTTATAACCGTATATAAATTTATTAATTTAGAGTTTATGTCGCTTATAATATACTCTTCAAACCAATCATTTTCTAAAAAACAAATGAATACAGCACCAGCTCCTACAAAAGGCTCAACATATCTCTTTAACTGTTTAACATTCGTAGGTAATTCTTGTATTATTTCATCCAAAAGCTGAGTTTTCCCTCCAGCCCATTTCAAAAACGGCTTTACACTATTTTTTATCATTTAATTCACTCCGATTCATATTGTCTTCCGTTAGTCTTTTATATGCTAAATCTAAATAATCCTTTTCTATGTCAATACCAACAAATCTTCTATTATGCATAAGCGCCGAAACTCCACTGGTTCCCGAACCTACAAAGGGATCCAATACTAAGTCTTTTTCATTTGATGCGGATAATATTACTCTTTTCAATAACTCTAAGGGCTTTTGTGTTGGATGCTTTCCAAAGGTTTTTTCTCTTTTGGGAGTGGTAGGTATTTCCCAAAAGCTTCTCATTTGCTTTCCTCCATTTAACTGCTTCATAAATTCATAGTTAAATGTGTGCTTTGCTTTCTTATTTTTCTTAGCCCATATTAAAATTTCATGGCTTGCTGTAAAACATCTGCACCCCATATTAGGTGCTGCATTAGGTTTTATCCATGAAATTTCATTTATTATGTAGTATCCCATTTCTAGTAGTAAATATGTTATTTGATGAATACAATGATAGGTTCCAGATATCCATATGGTACCTTCATCCTTCAAAACTCTATCACAACTCTTAAGCCACTTCTTATGGAATTTTACATCTTCTTTAAAACCCTTTGATTTATCCCATTCTCCCTTATTTACACTCACCATCTTACCACTTTGACAAGTAATTCCATCATTGCTAAGCATATATGGTGGATCTGCAAATATTAAGTCTATAGACTTTTCTTCTAATTTTCCTAAAACTTTATTACAGTCTCCCTGATATAATCTAAAATCAGTATTTTCTTTATATGTATTCATAATAATCACCATTAATATAATTTTTAAACCTAATAACCTTTTTATTGTACATTAAAAAAGAGCTATTGTGGTAGCTCTTTTAAAATTTTCTTAAAAACAAACAAATATTCGTGGGCTATAAGAAGAAAATTCCTCTTCTTGCTTATCTCTATCCACTTTTTTGTAGATGAACAATTATGCTGCTCTTTAATAATTATTTCTTTTAAGATAAACCCAGCATTTATAAAACTATTCATTACATTAAATCCTAATGGCTGAATAAATCCATTCTTCCTTGTATCTCCTATAAGAATAGCACAATAGGAGTTTCCCTTAAGAACTCTAAAGCACTCCTTTGCAACTTTATCCATAGCTTTGTAATATCCCTCTAAACTTAGCAAAGATATATCATCTTTATTATACTTGCTGTATTTAATAATATTTGAATATGGAGGATGAGTACAGATTAAATTTATTGTTTCATCTTTTATATCTTTTAAATCTTTTGCATCGCCTTTTATAATAGATATATTTTTATTAATATAATTACTGCATCTCTTGCTAGCTAAGAGTAAAGCATTATCATTAATATCTATGCCTATAAATTTTCTATTCAACAGTGCAGCCTCTACCGCTGTAGTTCCACTTCCTAGAAATTGATCTAAAACTAAATCGCCTTCTCTGCTGTATCTTAAAATAATATTTCTAGGAACATAGGGACTCCAATTTCCTGGGTAATCGCCTTTATGTGTTGCCCAATCCCCTCTGTCCTTAAAACTCCATATTGTAGTGCATTGCAATTCTTCTTTAATAGAGTTCATCAATAATCACCTCTACTTAGATTATTGACATAAAATTAAAAAGTAATAACAAGATTTCTAAACAAGATTATTTTCCTTTAAACCATTATATAACATAGCCCTGCCACTCCAATTCCAGTATGTTACGTCCTGCTCTATAAATAGCCATTTAATAGCTTTTAATATTGCATCTATAGGATGTCCACTTTTAAAATTAATTTCATTATATTCACTATCTGATACATATTCGCAGTTATATGACTTGTTAATAACATCCTTTACTTTTTCATATTCACTTGAATTTTCCACAACCTTCAACTTTAAATCTTGAATTATATTATCGTGACTTGGCATGTCCACCATGTTTCTAGGCCTAAATTTAATATTTTCAACATGAACTGTAAAATCAACACCCTTATTTAATGCCGCAGGTCTTTTAAGATATATTTTATCTCCATTCTTTAAAGTTTCTACTTCATATATATATCTTGAACACTTATCACCTTTTCCTGTTCCAGGTTCCTCATCTAAAAACTTTGTAATTACTTGACTTCTAATTTCCTTTCTTGTCCCGATCACATTTAGTTTTTCATGGGTTGTTGACATGATAACACATCCTTTTAATTAAACTTTTTTATGCAAAGTTCTAATCTATATAAAATGTTAGCTCATTGTAATCTAAATTATATTCATCAAATATAGCTCTTAAAGTAGCAAGTTTGGCTTCAGTATTTAGATTTTTTTCTATAAACACTTTATCTGAAATCTTTGAAGCAGTTCTTAAAGCATTCTCTTTATTTGAAAAGCGTTTATCTAAGTATTCTTCATGAAACTTTTTATTTGTAAGCTTAATAAATATAGATGGATCAATATCATAAAGTATCATACAAACTTTTTCATATAATTGAGTCCAATTTCTTACTTTATATTTATCACCCATAAAAATAAAAGAACTAACTTTTGTATTAGTAAAATCCTCTTCGTCTACCAGACTATATAGATTATCTATTAGGCGTTCTTCTGTATAGCTTGTTTCGGGATACTTCCAAATTTCTACAGCATTATTAAATAACAATTCAATTCTTTTTAGTATTGTTTCTTCATTCCATGTATCGATTAAAGTTAGGTATTTATTTAATTTTAGCCTACTATCCTTAAAACCTTTATCCATTTCTTTTTTCTCATTAAAAGATCTATTGCTCATAGATGAGTTATATCCCGTAAGAGTTAAATTTCCCATAGTATGCACATATTTATTATATATTTCTTGAAAATTTTCACCTAATTCTTCCTTCCAGGTTTTGTTCAAAGTTTGAGGCATTATATGTTCAATAGTAAGTTCATTGCTTGATATGAGTGTTTCTATATCAACTCTCTCATTATTATTATGATTCTCTAGCCTCTCTAGTAAATATATTTTATTTTTACTTTTCCAATTATAAACGGATTCTTCATAAAACTTTTTTCTAAACTCATCATCATCTGGCATTCTTTGTGAAGACTTTTTATTCATTAAAATATATTTTAATATTTCTACATAGTTTTCTTTGTAATCGCTATATTTTTTTATTTCTTTACCTAATGCCATAAATACCTTATTTAAAGCATTAGTTGCTACTCCACACATAATTCTTCTAAATATATAGCTTTCCAATATGCTTAAAATCTCGTTTACTTGATTATCATTTATTAATCTATTGGAATAGTCATCAATTAATTCCAATAAAAACGGATATGAAACAGTTACCTCTAACTTATTTATTCTTTTTAGCTTCTCGTCAGCATCTTTCAAACCAATATTGTTAGTAATTATCTTATTATAATACAGAGAAAATACAAGCATATCCTTAAGACATATTTCTATATCTATATTATTATCATTTATATATCTTTTAAAATTAACATATATTTTGCTTATATTTGGAATTTTACTTTCTTTCATAGTTATATAATCTCTAATAAAATCAGTAACTCTATATAAGGTATTTTTTTCAACTTTGTGCCAATATTTATTATAAAGCTCTTCTTGCCTTTTTGAAGATTGACCCATTAAAATAAAATTTCTAACTTTATCAGCATCATTTAAATCTAGACCTGTTGAATTTAAGCTTTCAAATATAAGCTGGGGATCATCTTCCCCATTTTTCAATTCAATTTCTACTATCATAAGTCTTTCTATGGCTGAATATATTTCTTCAATTGTAATTTCTCCTTCTAAGATTCTATTATAAAAATACTTATAATTTATAGTTACATTAGAGTTTTCTGTATATTCATCATTACCATTAAATAATTTTTCAAAGGCCTCTCTGTCATCTTTTATTGGCTTTAACTTTAACTTTCTGTCATCATTAATATACTGATTTATTAAGTATTGATTAATAATTTTTTCTTTTATTATACTATTAGTTCTTAATCTCCCCCATCTCAAAATGTTAAATATCGCCAGCAACATCAATGATACTGTAGTAATTCTTTGTTGCCCATCTATTATTAAATACTCTCTGTTTCTTCCACTATCATTATATATAGATACTATAGTACCAAAAAAATGAGCTTTATAATTGTTTCTTATGACACTAATACAGTCATCATATAGTTGTTTACATTGCTCTCTTTTCCAGTCATAATTTCTTTGATAAACCGGAATTACGAAATTAGTATCCGATGATTCTAAAAATCTTAATAAAAGTTTTTCATTAGCCTTCATATTTCTGATCCTCTCTTTTAATTTTTAATAATGCAAATTTTTATGTTTTCATAGAATTAGTCTTAATTAAAATAATAGAGACAATTTTTATCTTATGCTATCTACTTCGCTATTTCTCCTTCAATCTCCTTCTATAAAACTTTCTTTCTCTAAACTCTACTGCATCCTTAAGACGTTTTAGAAATACTTTATTATCTTTAAAGCCTTCCAGTTTACTGTTTAGACAGAAGGTATCCCCCTCTTTATAGAAAAACTGGCTGGTGGATTTTAGGAGGAATTTTATTGGGTTATCTTTAGTTAGTTTTATATATTCTTTTTTACCCCAATTTTTATATTTGCTGGTTGAGTTAAAGCAAAATCCCCTCAAACTATGGTATGAGGGAACATAAAACGCACTTCAATATTTACTTAAAAACCTTAGAAAGCTCCAGTCAAGCCTCTCCCTATGTGTCAGCTCCAATCAAAAACTGGAAAGAGTTTTTCACTTGCTATTTCTCCCCTAATACTCCACCTCAGCCCTCTTAAAATTTCTAATCCCCCCTCTAGGATTCTCCACATCTCCTCTATATCTTGGTATCACATGCACATGAAGATGCATTACTGTTTGCCCTGCGTGGTATCCGTCGTTTACTCCTATGTTATAGCCTTGGGGCTCATATTGAATATCCAGCATTTCTTTTGCTTCATGCAAAAGGCTGTAAATTGCTTTTATTTCTTCCTCTGAGGCTTCAAAGAAACTTTGAAAGTGTCTTTTAGGTATTACTAAAGTGTGGCCTTCGTTTACTGGAAACTTATCCATTATTGCAAAGGCATATTTGTTTTCTGCTATTATAAGTTCTTTATCATAATTACAAAATAGACAATTTGTCATATTAATATTCCCCTCTTATGCTTCTAGTTTCTTAAAGTATTCTTCTAGCTTTTTATCACATATTTCTTCAATGTGTTTTTTATCTTCATCAGTGAGTTTTTTCCATATGTTTGAGTTAAATTCTACATATTCCACATCTCTTGATTTTTTCATAAAATTCATTTGCTCGTATTTATCAAAAGGATTTGAAAATATGTTCTTTTCTATTTCCTTTCTTGTGTAGCTATCCGTACAGTAAGGACTTTTTGGCTTTTCTACTATTAGCCCCTTATTTTTTCTATCTTCATAGAAATCTATGAAGTAATCTACTATATCTTCTATAAGAACTTTTCCTTTATCATTTGCATATTCAAGCATTGCTTTTAAAAGTACTGGCTTGTAGGAATATGCCATGGTCATTTTGCTTATAAAGTCTATAAATTTATCCTTCATGTTTGCAGCAGTTATAAGCTCCCATCCAAATTCCTTAGCATATTTTTCAATGCTTTCTTCCTTAAAATAATTGAAAGTTTTATTTGCCATGGGCACTTGAAAATCTGGAGTTATTAATCCCTTCTTTATCCTATCTGCAATGGCTCCTTCCTGCACATATACTCTTCTTACAAATTCTCTTTCTGAAATTAAGTCCTTAACTTTATCCTGCCAATTGAATAAATCTATATATTCATAGTCATAGGCACTTACAGGAAAGTCCAAATATGCTGCTGGCTTTTCTCCTCTTCTTATAAGCTCATCTTCGATAACCATATCCTTTTTACCTCCAAGTACCAATGCTCCTGGAACGTATTTATCCATATTAAACAATCTATAGGCTGAAAGGGGCATGTTGAAAAGTCCTGCATTATCTATGAAGTCAAATACCATTAAACATTCTTTACCTTGAAATTTTCTAGTTCCTCTGCCTAACTGCTGAAGATAAATAGTTTTTGACATAGTTGGCCTTGCCATAAAAAGCACTTCAGTTCTTGGACTGTCCCATCCTTCATTTAAAAGGTCACAGGCACAAAGCACATTTAAATCTCCATGTTCATATTCTTTAAGTATATTTTCTCTATCTCTTTTCATAAGGTAGCCAGACACCGCTTCTGCTCTTACCCCTTTAGTCCTAAATATTGCTGCTACTTCTTCTGCATGTTTTACCGATGCACAAAACACAACAGTCTTTTCATTTTTAACATATTCTAAATAAGTATCCACTATTAAATTATTTCTATCTGGTACATAAAGCTTGCTTTCCAAGTCACTTGAATTATACTTAATTCCATTTATTCTAACGCTCTGTAAATCCACATTGGTTTTAACTCTAATACATCTTATAGGCACAAGTTCTCCAAGCTCCACAGCTGTTCTTAAGTCCAATTTATGAGCTACCTTTTTAAATAATTCTAATATACTTTCTCCATCAGCTCTTTCAGGGGTTGCAGTTAGTCCCAATGTAAATTCAGGCTTAAAATAACTAAGTAGCTTTTTATAAGTTTCCGCTGCTCCATGATGGGCTTCATCAATTATTATGTATTTAAAATCCTCAGCATTAAAATCCTTTAAATTTGCATTCATGCTTTGAATTGTGGCACATAATATAAAGGCGTCCTTTTCCTTTCTGCCGCCCTTATACACCCCACAGCTTTTATCTTTCCATAAACTTTTAAATGTGTTTTCTGCTTGGTTTATAAGTTCATCTGTGTGAGCTATAAAAAGAGTTCTCTTATTAAATCCCTTGGCATCCTCCACTGCAGTAACAGTCTTCCCCGTACCCGTTGCATGATAAAGTAAGGCTATGGATTCTCCGTTTTCTCTCATAACCTTTAAATTATCTATGCATAAAAGCTTGTACACATTACATGTTAATTTATATCACCATTTCTCAAGAGATGGTAAATAGGATAACTTATAAATGTTTCTTTTTCCCTATCGTTCATTTTATCGATTAAGTGTTTTGCTTCTTCTTTTTTATCTAATAAGATAAAAGTTGCAACTAACATCTCTATGTTGTCATTATAAGTTTCTTTTATGGCTTCTATTTTATCTACATCACATTTACGTAATTCTCCTAACCTATGCTTAACTTGAGCAAGATTTATAAATATGTAATCTTCCTTACTTTCTTCATACAGCCATTCAGATAAACTTTTCATTAGATACCTTAATTGTCCCTGTTGAGCACTATTTCTATCATATGCTTTAATAACTTCTAATAAAAACATATTTACATACCCAATATCTATATTTCTACTATGATACCTTTTAATATCATTTATAATTTCTTGTGCATCAATATTATCAGCTAATAGGCTTTCCTCATCTAAAATTAGAAATTGACTGAGCTCTATATTCTCTGTTGGTTCATTTAATACATAAGTGACTCTCCAGTTGCTTGTGAAGAAGTCTTTAATTTTATAGCACCCATTCCTTTTATCTTCTTCTATCATTAGCATAATGAGAATATTAGCTATTCTCATTTTTACTAAATGCGATTCTGATAAATTTATATTATATTTTTTAATAGACGGGCAATCTTCTGTTATTATGTCTAATTTAATATAATCTTCCTCTGTAATTTTATCCAGATTTAAATCTGTTTTTACTCCATAAAATTTCAAACGCTTTTTTATGAGATTTAACCTATCAATTCTTTCATAGAGTTCTTTTTCTTCGTTTAAATTAAAATGTTGAAATTGAAGTACTTGTGTATTTATACAAAATTCCTTATTTTCTATCATATCTCTCAAAAAATATAAATCTCTTATTCTTTCATTCAATGTGCCTTTAAAATCAATTTTGAGATTAAAATCACAGTATCCAGGATTCTCACTATTAGGCATTATTATTCGAATTGCTTTTCCACATATTATACTCGGAACTCCGTTTTCCCATTGCACATATGCATCTTTATAATAAACCTTTTCTTTCAATGCTATTTCAAATTTTTGCTGTATGTTTATTATTGCATTACTAATCTTTTCAATTGGTATTGGATTTCCTATTCCCTTTGGTTCCATATACACATATATATCACGTGTCGTCAATTCTTTAAAAAATGTTGATTTATTAGGTTCGACTGTACTATAACTAAATTTAAATTGTTTAATTTGATTTTTTATATTTTCTGTATCTTCAATGTATAAAAAATCGGGTAATAATGTACCAAATTGTTTTTTTCTATTTTGTACAAAATTAAGAAATATATCTGCTAAAGCTCTCTCTTCTGTTGGAGTAGGCTTTAATTCTATTTCTAATGTCTTTTGATGATCATATCTTTTAATTAAACGAGCTAAATCCAGGGGTAATAAAGAATTATAATAAATCCTATCATTGTTTTGTGTAATATAGACTACAAAAAATATTACTCCTCCATCTGTATGAAACTTTTTTATGCTTTCTAAATCTATTCTAAATTTTATATTATTATTTTCTATTTTACTTACTTCACGTCCTTTTACTTGGACAGGAACTCTACCTATTAAATCTTCATTTTTCTTGTTACAATTCTTATTTCGATAAACAAACACATTTCCATCCCATATTGGTGTCTTATCATTACTGTCAATATAAGTTTTTAGATATGAATTTCTTGATATTAGCTTTTCAATAGTAGACGTAGCAGCTATTTCAACATCCATAAAAATTTCCCTCCACCCCAAACAATTATACATTCAAATGTTTTTATTAATAGCGTTGTATTAAAGGTTGTTACATAATAAAAATATGTTTCAGAATATCGTTAATATTTTAAATAACTTACTATATCCTAGTGAATTATTTATCTCTCTCCCCCAATCTCCTCCTATAAAACTCTCTTCCCCTAAACTCTACTGCATCCTTAAAATATTTTAAAAATGCCTTATTATCTTTAAAACTTTCCAGTTCACTGTTTAGGCAGAAGGTGTCTCCTTCTTTATAGAAAAACTGACTAGTGGATTTTAGTAGGAACTTTATTGGGTTATCTTTAGCTAGTTTTACGTATTCTTTTTTACCCCAGTTTTTATATTTACTGGTTGAGTTATGTCTTAAAAGGTCTATACCATTGGAGGCTTTAGAATAAAAGTTTTTAAAGCTCATATATATATCTTCATCATCTATTTTTGCTTTAAAGTTTCCTTCATTATAAAAGGCTAAGAATACTGGAAGCTTGTAAGTTTTGCTCATACTTGTGGTTTCCAGCATATTTATAAATTCCTCTGCTTTTGTATTTAAAAGAGCTTTTTCTTCCTCCGTTAGCTCATTTAGTTTATCTAAAAATCTTAAATAGTTATTGAATATATTTTCTTTGGACTTTTTCTTCATATTTTCATATATACTATCGTCCATGTAAGTAAACATTTCAAGTCTTGAAGGAGTTTTACCTACAATTCCCTTAACTCTGTAGTAATCTTCTATTATTAAATCCTGTATCTTTTTATTAGCTTCTTCCATCTTTTTAAATATATCTATAAGCTGCCACTGAAAATCAACTAAGCAATCCTCTGGATAATCTTCTTCACTTGGAATGTAACTTCTATCATTTCTTTCCTTTATATGAGTGCTGTCTCCAGTTAAGAAAAATGGAACTAAATTAGCCTTTTTATAATTCCCTATAAAATCTAGTACATTAAGATACTTTTTATCTCCGTATTTTCTAAGTCCTCTGCCCAGCTGCTGAAGAAATACTGTAGGAGACTCTGTAGGTCTTAAAAACATTACCATATCAATGGAAGGAATGTCTAAACCTTCATTAAACATATCCACTGAAAATATTACTTTAATTTCTCCCTTGGTAAGTTTACTTAAAGCTTCTTCTCTATCCGTATTTCCTTCCTCTTCCCCGCTGTATACTGCACAAGCTTTTATCCCTTGGCTGTTAAAGTAATCTGCCATAAACTTTGCATGCTTTTTAGAAGTACAAAATCCTAGTGCTCTACTGGTTTTATACTTTTTATAATTGTTTACTATAAGCTCTGCTCTTTTATTTATGCTTAATGCTTCTTCTAACTCTTTTTCATTATATTTTCCATTTTTAAATTCCACATTTTCATAATTAATGCTTTCATCATATATTCCATAATATCTAAAAGGCACTAGCCATCCTTTATTTATAGCAGTTTTAAGTCCCACTTCATAGGCTAAGTTATAATCACACAAGGCATATACATCTTTATTATCTAATCTGTCTGGAGTTGCTGTAAGTCCCAGTAAAAACTTAGGATTAAAATACTCTATTATATTTTGATAATTTCCTGCCGCTGCATGGTGAAACTCATCAATTATTATGTAATCAAAATAATTCTGTGGAAAATATTCTTCTGTTAAATAATCCTTCTTACCTAAGGTCTGTACCGTTGCAAAAAGTATATCCACATCCTTATCTCTTAGGGAGTTCATAAAAAATCCTGTTTTAGCGCTTGTTCTTACATTTTTAAAGCTTCTTTCTGCTTGATTTAATATTTCTGCTCTATGAGCCACAAACAGCACCCTACTAAACTCCATAGAATCAAAGGCTGCAAGATAAGTTTTTCCTACTCCTGTGGCTGCTACAACTAAAGCTTTGTCTAAGCCCTCATCTCTGGTTTTATTAAGTTCATATAAGGCCTCTATTTGTGCTTCCTTGGGACTTGGATATAAAATTACCTTATCTTCCTTAGGCTCTTCATCCTTTTCTATTTCCTTGTAAAGCTTAGGTCTTACCCACTGCTTAGAATACTTTTTAAGCTCATCTTCATCTATTATGATGGAATTATTAAAAAATAAATCCTCAAAGGTATCTTTATAATATTTAAAATCACTTTCATTATTTAACTTGCTTATTCTATAATTCCACTCTATACCATAGGTTAATGCAGATTTTGAAATATTGGAGGAGCCTACAAATATATCTCCTCCATCTTCGTACTCAAATATATATGCCTTTGGATGAAAGCTTCTGCTCTTATCCTTGTAAAATCTAAGATCTACCTTATCTCCTAAAATTTCTTTTAAAAGATACAGTGCTGAAGGCTGAGTTATATTCAAGTAATTTCCTGTTAAAATTCTTATGGGAATATCTCTCTGTAAAGCTTCCTTTAAATCATCTCCCAAAAGCCTTACCCCTGATTCCATTAAAAAAGCTACTATTATATCAATGCTGTTAGCCTTTTTAATAGAAGCTTTTAATCTTTTATATAAATGATCATCGTCACCTGTAATGCAGTTTTTATGAAAGGACTCTATATCCTTATTTGCTATTTCTTTTATTATATTTGTTCCTTCTATACTTTCATATAATTTATTCATTTAATCACCTTCTTGTAAAAGATAGTGCTATCATCTTTGACAGAGCACAGCTCCAAGTGTAAAATTTATTTATAAATTAAAACAAGGAGTGTTTCTTATGAAAATATACAATAAATTAGTTCGAGATAAAATTCCTGAAATTATAAAAAATTCTAATAAGGCCTTTGACTCCCATATAGCTTCTAAAGATGAATCTCTTGAGCTTCTACATAAAAAACTTGATGAAGAAGTAGCTGAGTTTCACAATGATAATAATTTAGAAGAACTTGCAGATATTATGGAAGTAATTTTTGCTCTTAGTAAAAACCTAGGTTATACTGAGGAAGACCTTCTAAATAAACGCCTAGAAAAACGTGAAACTCGCGGCGGCTTTGATGAAAATATTGTTCTAGAAAAAGTTTATGAATAGTATGATGGTTTATTATCCGTCATACTCTACCAAAGCCCTTTTAAGATTCCTAATCCCCCCTCTAGGATTCTCCACATCTCCCCTATACCTTGGTATTACATGTACATGGAGATGCATTACTGTTTGTCCCGCGTGGTATCCATCATTTACTCCTATGTTATAGCCTTGAGGCTCATATTGAATATCTAACATTTCTTTCACTTCATGCAAAAGGCTGTAAATTGCCTTTATTTCTTCTTCTGAGGCTTCAAAGAAGCTTTGAAAATGTCTTTTAGGTATTACTAAAGCATGCCCTTCATTTACTGGAAATTTATCCATTATTGCAAAGGCATATTTATTTTCAGCTATTATAAGTTCTTTATCATAATTACAAAATATACAATTCATATTGTTATTTCCCTCAATTCTCCTATTTTCTATTTATATTTTAGCATAAAAATAGGACATTTGTAGGGAAATTACAAATGTCCTTGAGGGTAATTCATTCTACTTATCATGTAGATGGCACTATATATTCCTGATACAACCCAAATAAATACTCAATCCTTTTTGATTCACCATCAAATGGCTGTTTTCTATAGCATAAATCAACTGCCCTATCTAACTTTTTATGAATATCATTTAACTTCTTAGGCATAAGTAATGCATTGTATAAGTTTGATAATGATTCATTTTTATATTCAGCTCTTATTGCTAATAATTCACTAGCTAATTTTTCAACCTTGTTTTTATTTAATTCATATGGATCTTGGGGCCAAGGAAAGTTATTATAAACAACGGTATTTGAGTATCTATAATCACTTTTAATTCTTCCACATACATATTTTATCCATGTCATATGCATAAGAGAAGTTAGCACTCCAAAATGGTATAAAGTTACATTCTTTATAATACAGCAAGAGTCTCCAACTATATTATCTTTATTAAGAAAGGCAATAGGTATATATTTTCTATTTTCCGAGCTGTGCCTCGGGATGACAATAAAATCATTATTAGGCTGTCTTATTTCCCCAAACAAATAGGGATACTCAGCTAATGTCTTTGTTGCTTTTCTTTTGCTTTTTAATCTATAGTCTTTAACTTTTTCAATTCTCTTCATTACTTCTGGCAATTGTTTAATGTCCTGCGGATTGCAATCATTCAGCCATAAGCACCATCTCTTTTCCCCATTTAAAAATTCCTTTGCACTAATAAAAGGTCTTATAAATTTTTCAGCTTCAGGCTCTTTATTCAAAAACTCTTCTTTCTCTTTATTAGTAAATAAGAAATTGCCATCATCATTTGGCATATTTCCAAAGGATATTTTAGGAATATTGTTATCCAAATGATGCTTTCTGCTAGTTATGATAAAATCTTCTTGATTTACTAAATAAGGATTGATATTATTTACCTTTATTTTTATAGGTGTTGAACTTGGAGTTTCATAATCGTATAAAAACTTTTCATGATTTTGCGATGCATTGTCAGAGAATCCTATTATTGACACATGCACCTGAGCATTATTCTTAGTTTCATTACTCCACTTAAAACTTCTATGTGCAAAATTTATCTTAATATTTTCTTTTAGTAAATAGTCCCATAATATTACCACCTGCTCACCCTGAGTTATAGAATTAGTTGAAACAAGTGCTGCTTCTATTTTAGTATTCTTTATATACTCACAGGTTTTTATATACCAACAACAAACATAATCTAACACACCATAGTTTTTAATTTTATCTTTAAAAACTATCTCCATCTCTTTATTTTGAATATCTAGCCTATTTTTCTTGCTAATAAAGGGAGGGTTGCCCAATATATAATTTAAGTCTTGCTTTTTTATTATATCTTCCCAATCTACACTCAAAGCATTAGTATTAAATATATTTGCAGACTTTAATAATGGTAACCTTACAAAATATTGTCCAAATTCTTGAGATAACTTCATATTCATTTGATGATCAACTAACCATAAGGCTACTTGAGCTATTCTAGTAGGAAACTCTTCAATTTCAATTCCATACATTGAGTCAACATCTATTCCTTCTTGAATTGTCTGAGCAATTATTCCTGTTTGTATATAATTATCTAAAATAGATATCTGTTTTTTTATCTCCATCTCTAGCTTTCTTAATTCCATATAGCTTACCACAAGAAAATTCCCACAACCGCAGGATGGATCTAATATTTTTATGTTTTTTATCTTTTTTAATAATTCTTTTAAATATTTTTTATTATTTTTATTCTTATAGAAATCCTGCTGTAAATCATTTAAAAATAAATCATTTATAACTTTTAAAATATTTTGTTCTGATGTATAATGAGCACCTAAGTTGATTCGCTTATTTGAATCCATTACAAATTGAAACATTGAACCAAATATTACAGGAGATACCCCGCTCCAATCGTATCTGCAACATTGTAGTAACATATCTCTCATTTTCTTATCAAATGTAGGGATAGAAAATTGTTCTCTAAATAATGCACCGTTAATGTATCTGAAATCATTAAGATCTTCATCCAAGTTCTTTTGTCTTTTATCATAATTAGTATCTAACACTTGAAATAATAATGATAAATACATTCCTGTATCCGATCCATCTTCTTTTGTTTTTTTCTTAATAAAATGATAAAATTGCTTATAATTGAATATTTCTGTATTATCAGCAAATAAACAAAACATAATTCTAACAAGGAATACTTCTAATGCATGTCCTACATATCCTGTACCCTTTAACATATCATGTAATTTTCCCATTAATTCAGCAGCTTGAATATTAACAACGTTTTCTTCTTCATATATTTCTTTTTCTTGTCCTAAAATAAAGCTGAATAAATGAATATGCTTGTACAACTCTTTTGTTTCAAAGTTATATACTCTATCAGCTTCTAAATCATACAGTCTAAAATTTAGAAAATCTGAAACTATAACATATTTAGGCAACTCTTCTTCCTTCAATCCTGCAAAGTAATCTAATGCTTGAGAATATGCTCTATCTAAATTTTTGCCCTTTGATTTATGTTCAACAATTAATGTGCCTTTCCAAAACAAATCAATAAATCCAGGCTTATCTCCTAATTTTTTTACTGGTTCCTCAAAAGATGCTACTCGTTTACGTTTAATTCCAAATATATTAAAAAAGTCATCCCAAAATGTTTTTGCCTCAGATTGTTCCTTTGTATCATTTTTCCACTCATTAGAAAATTCTATCGCACGTTTACGTATTTCATTCCATGATAAACTCATTGATACATTCTTTCCCTTACATATTATTACAATTTATTATATATAGGAAGAACCGAAAACATGCGATAATATTTAAATAAAAAACTAATGCAGTTGAAACACGCCTCCAAGTTTACAAAAGAAAATTTCTATGGCTTAATTGTACTCATAGAATTTTAGCCTGATATTGAATTAAAATCCATTTTATGATTTTGCCATAGAGCATTTTATCACATTTAATAAAATAAACTTATATTATGTTTCTGCATCTTTACCTATACATAACTTTTATAAATTTATTTTTTATGTTAGTAAATCCACTATTGCTGTTAATTTATCAGTTAATTCAAGTAAACATTTAACTAGTTTATCTCTATCTATATATATAGTTTTAATTACAAAGTCTTCTATATCACTTGTCATCTTATCTTCTTGTTTATTATATGAAGTATTAGCCTTATTCTTTTCTGTAGCTACATTAATCTCATAGTCATAACCATGGAATACATTTTTAATTATTTCTTTAAGCTTTTCAGTGTGTATATTATGTTCTTCTAGCAAATCAGGAATATTTTTCATACCAGTATTTGTAACATTCATCGCTACTCTTTTCCAACTAAGACTTATGTCAATATTATTATTTTCTCTGTCTTCTAAATATACCTTTAACATTATTATATCCTTATAATATAAAAAAAACGTAAGTCTATTATTTTGTTTGTCCAATTTAGGGCGATCTAGAAAAACCTTTTTAGAATCTGTATTTACTTTCTCATTTGTACTTTTCCAAAACTCCTCAAGTATATCTTTCTTAACACCTGAGCACTTAGTTAAAATCTCTTCTACTTTTTCATTAAAAAAACCTTCATAATGCAAATCTTCTTGCTTCATTCCAAACCCCTCTTTCACTTAAATTTAATAAAATCATAGATAAACGACACTAACATATATACGATTCAAGCTATGATATTATTACTAATATTTATTCATTTATAGCTGAGAAATTTATTGAATTCTTTCTTGAAACTCAAAATCAATACTTTCTTATTGACTATTATATTGTTATTCTTTAAGCCAATTTTATATGCTTGATAAGCTAAAGATTAAATTTACAGTTATAGGGCATTCTTTTCTTTACTTATAATATCCATAATAATCTTAATAAAAAATAAGCATGTACCACAAAAACTCATGCTTATTTTTTTATAAATATACCAATAAGAATCTATCAATATCTTTCTAAAATGCTAATTATTTTACTCTTCAACTCTTGTTATTTCAAATCCTTGCTCAACAGCAACTTTAATAAATCTATCAATATTAGGCTTTCCCCAATCATTACTAACCACAAATTCAATATTGTCTGAAGATACTAGTATTTCATCGGGCTTCATAAAAAATCTTTTTAAATCCTTGTTCTCAGCATCTTCTAAAGTCTGTAAAACGCCTGAACTTCCTTGAATATTATCACTAAATGTATGTTTTAGTTCATCAAAAGTAGGATTTTTTGATTTTACATATTCTTTTATAACAGCTAAAACCAATCTTCCCTTACCATACTTATTACCATTAAACAAATACTTACCATAATCTTTATTTGATTTCTTTGATATTGTACTGATCATGTTATCTATATTTTCTCTTTCTTGCTCATTAATATCTTCATTATCCTTTAATGCATTTAGCACTGCTAAAAGTAATGGCTTATTGCCTTCCCAAAAATCAAGTAATAATTTTTTTTCTCTCTCGCTGATTGCCATAACTAATCCTCCATTTTTGATATTTTCTTCTTTATCTATTGATGGGTAACTCAAGCATCTCAAATAATTATCAAGAAATGAACTTGTCTCTGGTGATAATTGCTGCATTTTACATGGCTCCAATACATAATCAACTAAGTATTGATAATTTATTTGAATATATTTTTTACATTGGCACTGCTGTTCAATCAAACTATATAACTCACTATTAGGTATTGGTGAAAGGTATAAAAATACCAATTCGCTATTTTCTTTAAAATTTTTACTTGCCCATTTATAATATTCAATTGTTTGCTCTGAGTGCTCTTCAGAATAAACTTTATTTTCCAATATTATTTTCATATCAATAATTTGTGATTCTTCACAACCAACCTGTAATGACAAATCAATAAATATATCAATTCTTTTATTTTTGTCAATAACCTTTTCTCTTTCTATTTTCACATCAATAATTTCATAATTGCCTGTTATTATATAATCAATAAGGTATTCTGGAAATAAGTCTAATTTCCCTTTTGCATACTGACAATCAAATAATGACATAACTATCATTTCGAGAAATTTCCTTATTGGATAATTTCCTAGTCCATGATTCTGATCTGGGTTTATTATCCATGCTAAAAAATTACTATGAACATTCTCATTTCTCATAATACCCAAAGTATCGAAAATACCCTTAAAATCATAATATGATTTTAATTCATGGTATTCTTTTGAATTAAAAAGTTGAATAATTGATTTTTTAACATCTAGGTCAATATTTTCTGTATTTATTTTAATTCCCTCTGACATGTAAACACCTCTTTTTTATATTATTTAGGCTTAATCGTAATAATCAGCCTTTTATTTCAAGACTCAATGGAGAGTCTGAAAATCATTAGTTCTTAGACTTGTGCATGTCCATTTAATTTCGATATTTAAATGTGACTTTTAAAATATATAAATATTAAATTTTTAATATTTAATTACTATATATACAACCCATTCTATTCTAACACAAAATATGGATATATATTATAATATTACATAATTTATCAATTATTTTACATAAAGGCATTTGTACATTACAAAATCCATACTTATTTTTTAATGCCAAAATTCAAATAAAACTCATTTTGCTGCTAAAACATATTTTTTATTTATTATTGCTTTTCTTTCATATAATGCTCAACTTCCTATATTGCAAAGCCTATTTTCTTTTTTAAAGTAAAATCTTCAAGAATCACTGCTATATCCTGATCATAACAAAGGCTTTTTATATCATCTATATTTATTTTGACTAATTCCTCTACGCTATTTAAACCATTATTCTTTATTCTAATTGCTTGATACATTTTAGCGCGTTCAAAACATTTTCTTATTATTCTTCCATTAGAAAAGTTGCAATCTTTATTTATATAGATTTTATTGACTATCTTATCCATTTCAACTAGGGCATCTTGCTCTACTTCGTATTGGTTATCAATAAAGAACTTTTTCCATATCTCAAGAAGTTCTATAGGTTTATAATCTTGAAACTCTAGTTTAAATTGTACTCTATCTCTAAGTCCTGGATTCATATTGATAAATGTAGACATTTCCTTAGGGTACCCTGCAAAAATTATCACTAAATTTCCTCTTAAATCCTCCATTTTCTTAACTATTGTACTTACAGCCTCCAAACCGTAGTCTATTTTCGAATGAGATTCTAGAGAATAAGCTTCATCAATAAATAAAATTCCACCTTCAGCTTCCTTTATCTTCTCTGCTGTTTTTATAGCTGTATGACCTACATATTTTCCTACTAAATCCTCTCTAGATACCTCAACAAACTTTCCTGTACTTAAAATACCCATCTTATTAAATATTCTACCTATTAACCTGGCAACAGTGGTTTTCCCAGTACCAGGGTTACCTACATAACTCATATGAAGGCAGAGAGGCTGTGTTTTTAATCCAAGTTCTTTTCTTCTAAGCTGTGTTTCAACATAAGCTGAAATCTCTTTAACCTTTTCCTTTACTTCACTTAATCCTATTAGACTTTGTAATTCCTCAAATGGATCAGGATCAGCAATTTCTGTTTCTTTAGTCTCCTTTTCTAAAGTATTTATATCCTCTAGTAAAAAATTCTCCTTAACAAGGATGGATAAGTTATTATATATTCCATTATTTATAATGGCCTGCTCTACAATTCTTCTTGAAGTATAGATATTCTCAAATAACTTTTTACCTTTTAAATATGAAATATAATTAACAATTGTGTCATATGCTCGTTTATCAACTCTATACTTTTCTATACTCGCAAAATGCTTAACTAGTTCTAATGCTTCATTTTCAGTGAAATCTGGTATATCTAAAGGGAAATGGATGTGCTTTTTAACTTTGTGACTTTTCATAAATTGTCCTATTCCTTCTACTTCACCTGCAAGAATAAACACAAAATTTGATTTATAAGCTGACATCCATTCATCAAGTGTATCAAAATTGTCCTTTCCGCCTCTTTTATCATTAGTGGATATAAGATGTACATTATTAATAAAAACAACTCCACTTTGAGCGTTTCCTAATAATCTATCTAAATTATTTCCTGGCCATACTTCTCTACTATCAACAATAATGAATTTACCATTTCCGATAACCCCTAAATGATAGTAAAGGTGATATAAAATTTTAGCTATTGTATTCTTACCAGTACCTTTATTGCCACTTATCACTACATTATAATATAAACCCGGATTATCTATATTGAGTCTAATATACCTGTCATTGTTTCTTGTAATAAATGAAGTAATTTGCTTTATCTTTTGTTTAATGTGATTTTGCCCAATTAAATTATCAAGGTAATTAAGTGTATCTTTAAGCGTTTTAAATTCTATATTATCCTTTTTTTCATTAATACCTATTCTAGTAGTCCCATTTGATAAACTTGGAAATTTTCTTTTTGGCACTCTCATTTCTTCATTATTTATACGATTATTCCCTGCCTTATCTAAATTGTCACTATTTTCTTCTAGCTCATCTCCATTATCGTACAGTATTTGTTCTTCACTGCCTTTATCAACATCCTTGTAATTTCCCCCTGTATTTAACACTATTTTCATTGAAATACTACGATAATCTTCTTCAGTTAAAGCTATATTTTCTTCAATAAAGAAATACTTCTTACTGTATTCCATATTATATAACGAGCAAATTTTCTTTAAAAAATCAACAACATGCCTTAGCGTAAATTTTTCGTATCCCTTATTTGCGTTAAATATAACTAATAAATATATAATATTGTTTTCAATAGTAATTAATCTCAAAACTTTTTTATAGTCACTTCTCTCATTAAATTTTTGTATATCATCATTTATTTTATTTAGCTTATTTTTTAAATCAATTTCTTTATGAAAATTTACAGATATACTAACTTTATAAAGTCTTCTTTCCATAATACTCTCTCCTTTTAAGTTCAGACATGATAGGTCTAAAACCTTATTTTTAAGTATTTACAAAATTCATATTATATTTTCAAAGAACAACTTTATACTAATGATACATCATTAGGTGGAAAACTTTTTTCTCTGCAAATTAACTTTTATAAAAACACGCAAAAAAGAACCCAGCTAACATACATGGGTTCTATAACTTTATACACTGCTCTTTAAAACTTTATACTCCTAAATACCATAAACCTTTATCATATTCTGAACAATTTCCTTCATCTCTTCCCTAAGCTCTACTGGTTCTAATATTTCTGCCTGTCCCCCAAAGCCTAAAAGCCAAAGTTTTATTCCTTTAGTACCATTACAAATAAATTCATACTTAAAATAATTTTCATCTTCTTCTATAATTCTACCTTCTACCATATTTCTTTCCGTAACAACTTTCTTGCATGTATTTTTAAATCTAACTAAAACCTTTATTTCTGAACCACCATACATATACCAAGTTTTCTTTAAATAATTATAGACATTAAATTCTTCTAGCCTTTTCCCTTCCTCTTGTAATATTTGTACATCTCCTATCCTATCGATTCTTAAATGCATTAAAAAATCCTTATCTTCTGGTTTTCCAATTATATAAAACTTACCCAAATCATAAGCAAAGCTGTATGGAACTATTTTATAATTTTTTCGTTTTCCTTCATAGCTTTTATAATTAAAAGTAATTTTCTTTTCCTCTGTTATTGCTTTTCTTATTTTCATCATATTAAATTCTATGTTTTGATCATCATAGTTATTTGTCTTTTCAAAATGCAGCATCTCTTTTAGTTTCTTGCTTTCCTCTTCAGGTAATAGGCTTAAAAGGCTGTTTTTAATAATAGACATTTTTGTTTCCATAAAAGATTGAGACTGCATTAAAGTGGAAATTATAATCATTACATCATCAGCTGTAATAGGATAATTTCTTTTTAAAAGTCCCATTGTTCCTTCGTGCTCAATAATATATCTGCCATTATCCTCATCAAAAGTAATAAGCGTCTGAAAATCTGAATTTAATTGTTTTATATAATTAGATATAGTTTTTTCAGAAGTTTCAAAAAGACTTGCAAGCTCTTTCTTATTCGTTGCTTGTCCTGATTTTATTAGATAAAATGTATCAAATAGCAAGCGGGGTTTAGTATATTCAGAATATGGTAACATTTCTCTCACCTCATAAAAATAACATTTCAGTAATATGATTATACTACTTTTATGAGCAATGTGTAAAATTATCCTATAAAGTAATTAATATGCTAAAATTCTATCATTCATTTTAAATTATTCTTTTCTAAATGCCTCCCATCCGCTGCAGCAAGCCCCTTCATCCATTTCCAATCCTCTGAAGCTTCCAGCAGGACCTGCACATTCCCCCGCACCTTCTATTGCCTCAAAAAAGCAAGCCATAAAATCCACCTTTCTTCTTCCGCACCAATATCTACAAGATGCACATACTTGTTGATTAGATCCCCATGTTGACATATTTATTCCTCCTTTAATTTGTTATATTTTTATTATAAAACTTAGGCAGGTAAAATATTTTCCTTCTTTAATAAAATTTTTAAATCTTTTAATAAAAAAAGTCATCCTTAAACCGGACAACTTTTTCTCTATATTATATATACTTTTTTGCAGTATCAAATTGCATACATTTTAAAAGTAAAATTTATAACTCCTTAAGATAGCTTGAATAAGTTTCCTTATTAAAACATACCAACATTACTTTTTCAATACTGCTATTTATATCAAGAAATTCTTTTATTGTATTTATTGCAATATGGGCAGCTTTTTCAAGTGGAAAATGATATATCCCTGTGCTTATTGAAGGAAATGCTATAGTTTTAATTGGATGCTCTTTTACATATGATTTGGCAACATCTAAAGCCTCTTCCATAATCTGAATTTTAATTTTTTCATCCAATGTAACTATATGCTTTTTTAATATTTCTATACATTGCTTTGGATATACTTCAGTAAAACTCTGTGATAAATTCAAACTATTTTTATACGCATTTTTTAATAAGTTTTCCTCATCTTTAAATCCTCCAAGCCATCTAGGCCCAACTGCATGTATAATCCACCCAATACCTATACTTTGCAAATTATAGGATTGAGTTATTCTTGCCTCTCCTGTAGGGCATCCACCTATTTCAATACATTCTTCTTCTAATTCAATTCCAGCAGCACGATGAATTGCTCCATCTACACCTCCACCTCTTAGTAAGCTGGCATTAGCTGCATTAACTATAGCATCTGCTTTTATCTTTGTTATATCTCCTAAAACAACCTCAATTTTCCCCATTTTAACAACCTCCCATTATGAAAATATTTATCTGAACATACACATAGATAATTCATCTAATATTTTAAATTATTTATTCATAAATAGCTCCCATAAATATGTTGTATAAATTATCTTATTTGTAACCATTCTTTAATAAAGTCCCAATTCTTAACTGTTACGTCATCATTTAATATTTCTAGATAAACTCCATCACCTTTGCCAACTTGCCATTTTGCCTGTGCTGAGTTATCTTTATCAGATATATTGTTTTTCTTTGAATATCTCTTCCTCTTAAATTATTTGGTAAATTATAAGTGTTAACATCTTTTTTCTTTAATAAATCATAAAACATTTTTACCATACCCTATCTATACTTCTAACTGTAAAATCCCGAATATCTCTTCCCCATACTTCTCAACCTTAACAGGTCCAAAACCTCTAACTTTTAGTAATTCTTCCTTTGTCTTAGGTCTTCTTTAGATTATTTCTTCTAATTCTGCATTATTAAATATGAAATAAGGTTTTAGCCCTTCTGCTCTACATGTATCGGCTCTATATTTTCTGAGGAATTCATAGAGCTTTTCATAATCATCCTCTACTGATTTTATTGACATGCTTTTTATAATACTTTCTTTATTCCATCTTAACACAAATTTTACCCATATATTGAGTATTATGTAATTTGCACAGTAATTTTACATAAAAATAAACATGTGCTATAAAAGCCATGCTTATTTACTTATTATATATTATTATATATTATTAAAATACTCTAAAATACTTTTTGACCAATCAGGTAAGTTTTTGTCTTTCCATATTAATTTGCCTTCACTAATATAAATTATCTGCCTAAATTTTTCGCTGTTATCATATATATTAACTTCATCACACATTTGCAAAGCTTCATTTAAGTTTTTTAGTGACTCATAATATCTTCTTTCAATAGTATCCTCTGGTATACCATGACCACCCTTACTTACCCTAAGCTTAACTCTATCCTTTGCAATTTCAGGACTATTTACACCAATATAATTCATTGCAACATAAAATCCATTATCCTTTGCAAACTTTATATTTTTAATAATACTTTTACCTGATAATGTAGTTTCCTGATTAAATGATATGCCTTCTCTAATATAGGCTTTAATCAGCCTAACGGCCTCTCTTGCACATTTTATTTGCAAATTATTATCTTGCCATGATCCTATTATTGCTACCATCTCATCAGTATTTATTCTCTTTTCATGTTTATTATCATTATAATATATTGATTTATATATTGATGTCTTACCAGCACCATTAACCCCTGCAAATATGGTATAAGTAAGCATTATTGTTTACCTATTACTTTTTCTTGTTCTCTTTGTAATACCATGTTAGATAAAGTCATGTAGAAATCTCGTTCCTCTTTGGTCTTTGCTTTCTTAAATAAGTTTTTCAAGTCGCTATATGAATAATTTAAAAACATATCATATAATGTATTTTTCTCAACTTCCATATTAACTCCTCCAAAATCATAATATATTTGTAATAATTATATACTATCAAATAAAAATTTAAAAGTTTTTAGTTCCATATACTAATTGACCTAATTTGCCAATTGAGTAGGAGGAAAATAACTATTTTATTTTCCGTCCTCTCACACCACCGTGCGTACCGGTCTGGTACACGGCGGTTCTTTAAGTAGAATGAATTTTAATATATTGACGTTTTAGGCTTTTTAAGCCTAAGTCCGAGAAAAATTGATTTGTAAGAGTTGTGTTTAGGATGACACTATTAGCTGTTCGCCAGTATCCCTTACGGGTATTGGCGAATTTTATTGCTTGATAGTGACTTAGTCCTAATTTTTTAAGATTTTTGTATCTTGTTCTGACCCTTTTCCATTGTTTCCATATACACATTCTTAATCTTTGTCTTATCCAAATATCTAACTGCTCTACTATTCCCTTGCATTTAGCAACTCCATAGTAATTAATCCAGCCAATGTTAATTTGGTTTAGTTTAATTATTCTTTGTTCTAATGTTATAGGCTTAGACCTTGAAAGTACTTCTCTGATTTTATTCTTGTATCTTTTAATTGATTGTTCAGATATCCTTGCATTTGCTTTACCAAACATTAAGAATAATGAGAAACCAAGGAACTTTCGTTTCCATGGTCTATCGACCGCACTTTTACTTACGTTAACTTTTAATTTAAGTTTATTTCTAATATAAGAACTTATGCTATCCATAACCCTTTTACCAGCTCTTTGACTTTTAACGTATATATTACAGTCATCAGCATAACGGCAGAATTTATGTCCTCTTTCCTCCAATTCTTTATCTAATTCATCTAGCATTATATTAGATAATAATGGGCTTAACGGACCTCCTTGCGGAGTTCCATCTTCGTTTTTGCGTACTATTCCGTCTATCATTATTCCTGACTGCAAGTACCTTCTTATTAATTTAAGTACTCTCTTATCCTTAATATCTTTAGAAAGCTTATACATTAGAATATCATGGTTGACTCTATCAAAGAAGTTTTCTAAGTCTATATCTACAACCCATCTATAACCATCTGTTACATAGCTTTTGGCTTTCTCTATAGCATCTTTCGCCGACCTATTCGGTCTGAACCCGAAGCTGTTATCTGAAAAGCTTTCATCGTAGATTATGTTTAGTTCTTGAGCGATAGCTTGCTGAATAAGTCTATCCAAAACTGTTGGAATTCCTAGCATTCTAGTTCCTCCACTTAATTTTGGAATTTCAACTCTTCTAACGGGCATTGGTCTATACTCACCATTAAAAATCTCCTCTCTAATGTGTAGCCAGTTTGTCTTAAGGAATTGTTCAAGTTCATGAACTTTCATCCCATCCACTCCGTGGCTGCCTTTATTAGAGATAACTCTTTTAAGAGCAGAGAACATATTGTTTCTAGATAAAATTCTTTCTAGTGAGCCATATTGAAATTCATTGGTTCTTCTGTTTGAAGTTGCCGAAGATTCTCTATGCACTCTCTGCTTACCTTCAAGTTCTACTCTATTCTTAGCACTAGAGCCTAAGTATTTAGTTTTCTGCAATCTTTGATTGTCTTGCGAAACTTTCAAAACTTCTAAACCTCCTTAAAGTTCAGTCCTTCCCACGCTAACGCGTTTAGCGTGGTACTATGACCTCTGCTGACTTCTGATAGTTCAGCTACATATCACTATGTAGTTTATCACTTTAGAAATTCATCTTTATTAGTAATGTATCTATCAGACCTCCCCAGGTAAGAACAACAACCTTCATCTCATATATCTGCTATATTTACTCCTAAGGATTTGGGTAGTGTTGGACTTTGTTTTGTTTAGCAAACTCATCCGTCCTTAGTAAGCCTTATATATAGTTCGTGTTCCTCAGACCGAGATTTTGCCTCCGACTTCCTTCAGATTCCACCTCACGGTGGACACCCTTGTCATTGGCTAGTGGTTCCCACTACCAAGCCCACAGCAGACTTTCACCGCCAAGTTGTTGCCCATGCTGGGCACACTAAAAAATAAGCATGTCTTCTAAAAGCCATGCTTTATCAAAGTATCACTTGCCACTTGTCATGTGGGTGGCACTAATCAATGCAACCTGTAGCCACAATATCCACTCCGCAGCCGCAGATATTTTCAATGATTACATCATATCTTTTTACAGGAGGGGTAACCTTAACCCTTTTGATTTCTTCCATGCACTCCATGAGTAGTTCTTTAGGAACTGGTTTATTGGAGCGAACTGCAAGCAGTGCAGAACTTTCGCTGTCTAGTCTTACAGTTGTTGTTAAAATGCGTACTGGGTGACTAAATTCTGCCTTTGCATGTTCTAAACCTAGCTTACAGGTATATCCCTCTATGGATTCGATGTTGTCCCCTTCCCCTTTAACGGTAATATGACAGCCTATAGGGCAAATTGTACAAATAACTTCCTTTACCATGCCTCTATGCCTCCTTTATGATTTCTACAGTAACTTCATTACCAGAAATCTTTGATGTGCTGACTTCTATACTTTCCATTTCACCTGGGTTAATTCTTATTGCTTTTTTCTCTGCAATGACCTTTCCATTTGATGTTGCTCTAATTTTCACCTTTGCATCTGGAGTAAGTACTCGGAAGTAAAGCTTAACCTTTTCATCTTCTTCAGAAATATTAATGCTTTGTGGACATAAATATCTAACGTTGTTTCCAGTTACTGCTTGAACTATTTTAGTGTTCTTAGGGAATGTGCCCAAAGCATACCTTGCTGCGTAGGTTCCTGCTTTAATGCTTTCAACACTTACATTATCCACCAGGTCATTTACATGAACCACATTTCCACAGGCAAAGATTGAATCCACAGAGGTCTGCATATATTGATTTACAGCTGGTCCACTTGTAATGGAGTTCATTTGTATTTCAGCTTTTCTTGTTAATTCGTTTTCTGGTATTAATCCTACAGATAAAAGTAATGTATCACACTGAATAAACTCTTCTGTTTCTTTAATTGGCTTTTTATCCTTATCAACTTCTGCAACATAAACTCCTTTTACACGTTCATTGCCAACAATTCTAGTTATTGTGTGAGAAAGCTTAAGTGGAATATTAAAATCATCAAGACACTGAACTTTATTTCTTGTGAGTCCTGCTAAGAAGTCCATAATTTCTATAACCGCTGCAACCTTTGCTCCTTCTAAGGTCATACGTCTTGCCATAATCATTCCTATATCCCCAGAGCCTAATATAACAATTTTTCTTCCTACCATTTCATTTTGCCTATTTACAAGCCTTTGTGCTGCTCCTGCAGTATAAATACCTGAAGGCCTTGTACCTGGTATCATTATATTTGCTCTTGTTCTTTCACGGCATCCCATGGATAAAACAATGCTTTTTGCACTAACCTTAGTGATGCCATTTTTAGAACTTACACATATTACTGCATTTTCCTCTGGCAAAACCTCAAGTACCATTGAATTTAATAAAACTTCAACTCCAAGACTTAAAGCTTCTTCCCCAAATCTTCCTGCATATTCAGGACCTGTAAGCTCCTCTTTAAAATAAGTTAGTCCAAATCCTGGATGAATGCACTGCTGAAGTATACCTCCTATATTAGAATCACGTTCAATAATAACTACCTTTTCTGCCCCTTCTTTTTTAGCAGCAACCGCAGCAGAAAGTCCAGCAGGGCCTCCGCCAATGATTACAACATCACAATTTATCTCAAACATTTATATCCCCTCTTCCTATCTAGTTTTACCTACAACCATATATGAACCTTCATTATTTTTATTTACCTCTTCGGGGGTAATTCCAAGCTCACGAGCAATAATTTCTAAAACCTTAGGTCCGCAAAATCCTCCCTGACAGCGTCCCATTCCAGCACGAACACGGCGTTTTACTGCATCCATGCTCTTTGCTCCTAAAGGCCTATTTATTGCATCAACAATTTCCCCTTCTGTTATGGTTTCGCATCGACATATTATGTTTCCATAGAGAGGATTCTCAGCTATTGCCTTTTCCTGCTCTTCTAAGGAAAGTTCATGGAAGCGCTTAATGCCCTTTCTTTTAGATATAAAATCTTTCTTAAATTCAGCATTCATACCGTGAGAAATCATCATCTGTGCCACATATTTTGCTATGGCAATGGAAAGTGTTAATCCTGTTGAACGTACTCCTGAAAGATTTACATAGCCCTCTAGATCATCATACATATCAACGTGAAGTCCCTCAGGATTTCTATTTGGACGAAGACCACTGTATTGAGTAATAGTGTCTTTTATATTTACATTAGGCACAAGCCTCTTTACATCTTCAAAAATACTGTCAAGTCCCTCTACAGTTACAGACTTATCAACCTTATTATCCAAATCCTCTGCTGTTGGCCCTACAAGCATATTTCCATGAATGGTTGGACACATAAGCTTACCCTTTGTAATTTTTGTAGGAATAGGAAGTACGATTTTATTTACTTTACAGGATGTATTCTTGTCCAAAATATAAAACTGTCCTCTACGAGCTACTACTTTATAATCAGCCTTTCCAACCATGGCTGCAATTTCATCACAATATAGAGCTGCTGCATTTATTACATAAGTAGTTTCAATGGTTTCTCCTGTGGTTTCAACGGATTTAATTTTGCCATTTTCTGTGTTAATTCCTATAACCTTTGTATTTAAAAGAAAACTTACTCCATTGGCATTGGCATTTTCCGCTAAGGCAGTTACATATATAAATGGGTCAATAATACTTTCACGAGGAATATAAAGTCCTCCCTTAACCTCAGGATTTAAATTTGGCTCCATTTCTAAAAGCTGTTTTGGTGAAAGATATTCCACATCATAAACTCTATTTTTAAAGGCTTTTTCCTTTATGGCTGGTAACTTTTCAAGCTGCTCATCGGTAATGGCAGGTAAGATAGCACCTATTCGCTTAAAGGGTACATCTAAATCCCTAGTAATTTCCTCATACATTGGGTTAGCTGCAACCACTAGCTCGGACTCAAGTGTTCCAGGAGTTGCATCATAACCTGTATGTATGATAGCACTGTTAGATTTTGAAGCATCTCCTCCAATATCTTCGTTTTTATCAACTACAATAATATTAAGCTTATATTTTGAAAGCTCTCTTGCAGTGGCACAGCCAACGGCACCAGCTCCTATAATAACCACATCTGCTTTTAACATAGTCAAATCTCCCTTCTATATTTAGGCATTTGGCCAGGTAAATCCTGACCAAATGTATATTATCCTTTAATTTTCTTCCCAGCTCTTTGCTCTCTCAACGGCTTTATGCCAGTGATGCAGTAGTTCTTCTCTCTTTTCAGCACTCATTTTAGGTTCATATCTCTTGTATAATTTCCAGTTGCTAGATAGCTCCTTAAGGTCATGGAATTCACCAATTCCATAGGCTGCAAGATATGCTGCTCCAAGGGCTGTAGTTTCAGTAATCACAGGTACATCTACAGGAATACCTAATATATCTGCTTGGAACTGCATTAGAAAATCATTAGCAACTGCTCCCCCATCTACTCTCATGACTTCAATTGGAATACCTGAATCCTTTACCATAACATCAAGGTTATCCTTTACTTGATAAGCAATGCTTTCAAGGGTTGCACGAGCAATGTGTTCTCTTGTGGTTCCTCCAGTAATTCCTACAATGGTTCCTCTTGCATATTGATCCCAGTGAGGTGCTGCAAGTCCTGCAAAGGCTGGAACAAAGTATACTCCACCAGTATTTTCAACACTTTTAGCCATTTCTTCAGTTTCGCTGGCTTTTCCAATAATTTTAATTCCGTCCCTTAACCACTGAACTGCTGCACCAGCAATGTAGATACCTCCATCAAGAGCAAAGGTAATGTTTTTGCCGTTTATCCCCCAGCCAACGGTGGTCAACAATCCATTTTTAGAATATACTGGCTTATCTCCTGTATTCATAAGCATAAAGCATCCTGTTCCGTAGGTTGTCTTTACTGTTCCAGGTTCAAAGCAAGCCTGGCCAAATAAAGCTGCCTGCTGATCCACAACGGAGCCGGATATAGGAATCTTTGCACCAAAGAAATCCAGAGGATCTGTGTATCCATATAATTCTGCACTATCATGAATTTCAGGTAATATGCTCTTTGGAATACCAATTGCCTTTAATATTTCGTCATCCCAATCCCCTGTGTGTATATTTAAAAGCATTGTTCTTGAAGCTGTGGAGTAATCAGTTACATGAACTTTACCGTGAGTAAGCTTCCAAATCATCCAAGTATCTAAAGTGCCCGCTATAACTTTTCCTTCAGCTATTTTATCTTTTACACCTTCAACATTATCTATAATCCATTTAATTTTTGTTGCACTAAAATAAGCGTCTACCACAAGTCCTGTTTTTTCTCTAATCATATCCCCATAATTTTTAGAAAGTTCATCTGCCATTCTAGCTGTTCTTCTGTCCTGCCAAACAATTGCATTATACACAGGCTGACCTGAATATTTATCCCAAAGCATCACTGTTTCCCCTTGGTTATCAAGTCCCATACACTTAATATCAGAAATAGATATATTTGCACTATTTGCTGCCATTTGAATGGATTCTAATATCCTATTCCAAATTTCCATAGGATCGTGTTCAACCCAGCCGGGATTTGGATAATATTGTGTATGCTCTTTATATCCCTTTCCAGCAATATCCCAATTTTCATTAAACAATAACGCCGTAGTCCCTGTTGTTCCTTGATCAAGACCTAAATAATACTTCCCCATTTGATTACCCTCCCCATAAATTAGGCTTCAACAGTTTTATTTTTATTTTCATTACGTTTTTTAATTTGTGCGCTTTGCTCTATCTCAGATGAAATATTTTTGCTCATTATGATTGCCAGTGCTACAGCTATAACACCTGCTGAAAGTTTTCCAAGAACCATTGGTGTAATCATATCTGGTCTAACTCCTGCAGCAAAACCCAAGTGATCTCCAAGGGCTGCTGTAGCAGGTACAAGCCATGCTGTATTTACTATCTTTCCGCGGTGATTCATGTCCTTCATCATTTTGTATACTGGTATTGAGTTAGCCAGTGTAAAAACAAGACCTGCTGCACTTGTTGCATCTAAACCAATTTTTTGTCCTATATTATTAAGAGGCTTATCAAGAACCTTAACTAAAATTGAAAGTATAGGGAATGTTCCAAGAAGGACTATACCAATACTTGCTATTATTGACATACCATCCATAATTGGTGCCATACCAGGAATTATTACAACCCCTGTTATAAATTCAAAGGCTGCAGCTGCTAGTCCAATATAAATAACAACTGTAATGAATTGACCAAAAACCATACATCCTTTAATCATCTTGTTTGGAATAAACTTTAATCCGAGTGCAAGTATTACTGAAAAAATAATAACGGGAACACTGTTTTTTAAGATGAGCATCGTATCAAATTTTGCTATGAATCCGCCTATAATTGTGCCGAAAGGAATAGCTATTAAGCCTATAAGTAAACCTTTTGCAAAGAATGGTTGGTCTTCTTCTTCAATAAGTCCAAGGCCAACAGGAATTGAAAAAACTAAAGTACATCCAAGCATTGATGCAACAATAAGTCCTGATAAAAGACCTGCTTGTTCACTTTGTGCAAGTTCCATAGCAAGTGGATATCCTCCCATATCGTTTGCTAGTATTGCACCAAACATTGCAGGGTCAGCTCCCATAGCTGTAAATATAGGAATGATAACTGGTCCTAAAACCTTAGAAATAACAGGAGTAAGGCACACAATACCTACCATCCCTAAAGCCAATGGACCCATAGCGCTGAAGCCTTCGTCGAATTTTTCTCCTAAGCCAAACTTATTACCAATAATTTTGTCCAAAGCCCCTAGAAGAAGCCCAACCGCCATGACCCACATGATCATCTTGTCAAAGGTCATAAATATCCCTCCTAAAAAAATATTAATTAGAAATGTGTATTTGTGATAACTTATTATGTATTTATATCTATATTGTATTTATGTGGATTTGATAATATTACTAGAATTTTATATGTTTTTATTTTAAAATATCTATTATTAGTGTTAGAAAACATTTTCATTTAGCTAGATTTTCATATTTTTAACAATCTATATTCCTGTGGATTGCTTACTAGCTTGTACTAATTATTTAAAATCCACAAAAGTCCACATTTATCCGATGGAGATAAGTATTCCTCATAAGCAAACTCCACCTGAGTCTAAGAATCACTTTATTATAAAAGAGCAGATTTCTCTGCTCTAAATTACTTATTATTTATATCTGCAATTATAATATTTACGCCTTTATTTCTTATATCTGATACTATCTTTTGGGATGCCTTGTTATCTGTAACTATTGTAGTCACCCTTTCAACGCCGCATATCCTATTCATTGCAATTACGCCAAACTTGCTAAAATCCGCTAAACCTATAACATTTTCCGCTCTATCAATAATGTGTCTGCGTAAATTAGCTTCTTCTATATGATAATCTGTGATGCCTTCATCTGCTGTAATGCCGCCAATACCAATTATAGCTTTATCCACATTAAACATATCCATGGATTTTTCTGCTAAAAATCCTGATGTGGAACATTCCCCTCCTCTAACATCGCCGCCAAGCATAATAACCCGTATATCCTTGTTATCTGATAAGGCTATGGCAACAGGTATTGCATTGGTCAAAACTGTTATTCCCTTCTTTTCGCTTAGCGCCTTTGCAAATTCCAAGGTGGTTGTCCCAACATCTATGGCAATTGTATCACCATCTTTAATAAGCTCAGCTGCCCTTTCTCCTATAGCCGTTTTTTCAGGTAAATGCTTCACTTCTCTAGAGGAATACTCCGGCTCCAGTCCATATGCAGATTTAATGATTGCCCCTCCATAAACCCTGCTTAAGTACCCGTTTTTCTCTAGATATTCTAAATCACGACGTATTGTCTCTATGGACACATTGAATAATTCACAAAGCTCGCTTACCTTAACCATTCTATCCGTTGAAATCATTTGTATTATCTTAGATCTTCTTTCATGCAGCATCACATTACCTCCCGTTGTGTACTTACATAAACTCCACAGACTTTCAAATAAAAAATCGATATAATAATATACATCATAAAATTAACTTGTTAAATATTAATCATACTAAATATATATCTACACTTAGCATTTTACCATATTATGGATAAAGATTCTATATTCATTGTTTCTAGGGATGCTTAACAAGTATGATAACACTGCAATTTCTTCATTTGTTATTAAAATAAAATGTATAAATGCTTGTTAGCTTATATTTTGAGAAAATAAAAACAGCTAGCAAATCTCACTTGATTTTACTAGCTGTTTTATAATATATGCTTTCCCATACTGGGATTTTCTTATCTTTTCATAAAATATATTTATTCTAAAGTATCTTCTATGTAATATTATGATACCAGGTAATTTGTGCAAGTACCTCTTGCACAAATTGAATATCCTTATATCCACCACTTTCCTTTTCTATTAAGACCTTATAGCTTTCAATTTTATCAGCGGACTTTTTATTTATACAGTAATTACACATAAAAAAATAAGCATGTACTATAAACCCATGCTTTTTGTTATTAAAATATTATTGTTTACCTATTACCTTTTCTTGCTCCCTTTGTAATACTAAGTTAGATAGGGTCATATAGAAATCTCTTTCCTCTTTGGTCTTGGCTTTTTTAAATAACTTTTTTAAGTCGCTATATGAATAATTTAAAAACATATCATATAATGTATTTTTTTCAACTTCCATATTAACTCCTCTACACTCATAATATTTTATAATAATTATACCTCATCTACTAAAAAATGAACCTTATTTTAGTTTTTTCTTTATCATCCTTATACCTTCAATAAATTCATTCTTACCACCTTGTGCAGGATGTCTCACTTTCTCGCAGCTAATACCCAATTTTTTAAGGCTTTCCTCTGCTTTATTTCCCATGGCAACCACCTTCTCAATATTAAACATTTCAATCATTTGAAGGAGTGGCTTCTCACCTATTAATAGTTCCTTTTTTAATGGTGTTCTATTACTTTCCCCATTGTCCTTTTTATGGGGGTGAAATGGAAACGCATTCCAGGACAGTACCATCATGTCATATTGTACAAGAGTGTTCCATATTATTGTGGCCGTTGCCTCTTTAAGAAGCTTGTCCTTTTCCAAAGCTAGTCTATATCCATTTTCCCTGCCAAATATATCTAGGCCATTTATATTATTCATAAGCAAATGCTCACTAGTAAAAGGTACACCAGTAAGACGGCAGCCCCTATAACCTGGTGCTTCTCCCACAAGTATTATTTTAGGCTTTAATTTATACATTTGCTTTAAATAAATCATCAAATTCTCTCTTCTTATAGAATTCTCCTCATGTTCATAGGAGTATTGATTACATACATTGGGCATGGCCTCTATTAATGCTAGTTCTTCCACAAATGTTTGTATATTCTTTATCATTTAATCAATCCCCTTTTCCTTTATATTTTAATGTGTTAACTTTAGGAACCAATAAAATAAGCATGTGTCATAAAACTCATGCCTATTTTCTTATTTATCTATTTTATATAGAAGCTCTTTTTATTCTACAAATCAACTTGTCACTTGCCATGTGGGTGGCACTTGGTGACACTTTATTATCTATAGTTTTCTTCAGTCCATTGATTTATATAATTTACAAACTCAGCAAAGTCATCTAAATGATTGTGTAATATATCTATTATTATTTTTTCATCAACTCTCATATAATCATGAACAAGAATATTTCTAAAGGATATCATGTTAGCTATTTCCTTTGAAAACTTTTGTGGTAAAATCTTATTTTCTCCTAAAGCTAAAATGACTTCCCTATATGTATCTGGTTTTTCTATATCTAATACTGAAATAATTATATTAGCTATATCAAGTACACATTCAATAGATATCTGTATACCTCTTTCTACGCCCCAATATCTTAACATATCTTCTTTTAAATTATCTTCGTTTATATAAGCAGCGGTTGATTTTAATAGCAGCACATTCTTTTGCAATTCCTTTATTTTTAAATTAATCGTCTCTAATAAACTTCTTGTCATACTATATATCCCCCGATTCTTTTTTTGCCCACTCTTTTATATATTTCATTTGAGTTCTTCTAAAAGGCTCCATATCCATATATTCTTTAAGAACTCTAACCTCAAAATTTACCTTAATATCTTCATTTTCCATATAAACAAGTTTTCCATACTTAATAACTTGATGCTTTAATACGGAATTGGCATTATTTAATATAACTAAATCTATATCATTTCTTTTAAAAATATCAGTATACTCTCCTATTAATGCTAACTTATCTAAGGGATTATAATTATCTTCCAAAAGTACAGCTATGTCTAAATCGCTGTCTTTGCCATTTGTCCCCTTTGCGTAAGATCCAAATATATAAATCAATTTTATTCCATAACTATCTATTAGTGTCTCTAGATTATTTTCAAGTATATCTTTAACTTCACATAAATCTTTTTGAATCATAGTTTTACCTACCTTGAAATTAGTACTTTGTAAGTATTATATCATTATTTTCAGCTATTATATCATAAATTTTACAAAAATAAGCATGGCCTCTAAAAGCCATGCTATCAAAGTATCACTTGCCACTTGCCATGTGGGTGGCACCACGCTTACTACTTTAAAAAGATAAATGAAAACAATCTAGATTCTTTATCATTCCTTCTATATGAATAGGTTTCGTATTCTTTGTTACAAAAGGTGCAAATATCCACATCATGAATATTATCTTCCAAGACTCCTTTATATTTTAATTGGTGTATAATGCACTTCTTCAAATTAAGCTTTCTTCCATCATGAAAATCTATATCTTTATACATGCTATTATTCTTAAAGAGCTCTATTAGTTCTTCACTTACCTCATAACAACACCCGCCAATATGGGGTCCAATACACACAACTAAGTCCTCAGTTTTTGTCCCATAGTTTTTAATTAGCTTATCTATAGTTTTAGAAGCAATACTCATTTCAGTTCCCTTCCATCCGCTGTGTACTGCTGCAATTACATTATTCGTTTTATCATACATTAAAATTGGAACACAATCTGCAGTAAAAATTCCTACTGCAATATTCTTTTCCTTTGTAATTATTGCATCTCCTTCATGAATTTTACCATCATAAACATATATATAATCACTATGGGTTTGATTAAGATATCCAACTTCTTTTAATCCAAACCATTCTTTTAAATTTTCTAAGTTACTAATACCCTCTTTAGAATTTTTACTTAAATTAAGATTGTTCTTTGCTGTAGAAAAAACAAACTCTGCATTTGAGTTTGAATAACTAATAAACTCATATCCGTCTTTATTTAAAACCTTCATTGTACCCTCCATAAAATGTTCTCATTATATTTCATTAATTTCTTCATGTAATTATATCAAAATAAAAAGTTTCTGAAAAACAAATAAAGCACAGAGCCTTATCTCTGCACCTTATATTTATCACTATCTTATTCCTTTTCTAATTTCCCTCTATAGTCAATGGTTCCACCAGATACATTTATCACCTTAAATCCCTTTAGCATAAGTTCATTACAAGTAAAACTGCTTTTTCTTCCAGACCTGCAAATTATATGGTACTCTTTATCCTTGTTTAAATATTCATCTGGATTTCTTAGTACTTCATACATTGGAATGTTTTTAGCCGTTGGCAGGTGCCACTCTTCATATTGATCAGATTCCCTTATATCTATTAAGCTTATTTCCCCTAGTGACTCTTCCAAATCATTTACATCTACTGATTTTACTCTATCTTCCCTAAAAAATGAAGGCATGTTATCATCTCCCTAATAGTTAATTACTCAATTTATCTTAAGTATCTCCTTTTTATCAAATTAATATAATCTTCTTTAATATGCTATAAATCCCCTTATAATAAAGTTTTGATAAAAATAAGCATAGCCTCTAAAAGCCATGCTTTATCAAAGTATCACTTGCCACTTGCCACGTGGGTGGCACCTAATTTTTGGTGGCACTTTATTAGCTTGGAAAAACTCGTAACTGTACAGATACCCCATTTGGATCATAAACATAAAAATAACGAGTTCCATCTCCAGGATTTTGTATAGGGGAAGGATTAAGCCCTCTGTCCTGAACAAGCTTATGCATTTCATCAAGTTTATCAGTCTCAAAGCAAATGAACATACCCTTACCTTCAAACCTTTGACCTTGCGGCCTGTATAGAAGTTCAATTTCAGTTTCTCCACTGCCATTTGTTAAAAATGCAAGTTCTGCATCTCCTGCTTTAAAGCGTCGAGAAATAGTAAGTTCTGTAATTGTCTCATAAAATTCGATAGATTCTTCTAAGTTGTTCACATTTAAAGTTATATGTTTAATGTGCATAGTATATCTTCCCTTCTATTGTAATTTAAATAATTATCACACAATAAGGTATATAATTCAAGCAATGGGTTATTCATGGATCTTAAATTTTCCACGTTTTACGTAAAAGCAAGCATGCGCCACAAAAGCCCATGCTAAAAATTTTAAAATATAAAACTGTAGTAGTCTTCAATATATACTTTTTTACATTTATCAAAATAATTTATAACATTTATATTATCAATTACCTGCTACTACAGGGTAAGATACCTTTAGCCAACCATTATTCATTCCACCATTTAAGGATCTTGCCTTAAATCCAGCTATATTTAGAGCAGCTGTTGTTTGCCCTCCAGTTTGGCCGGTATAACAGTAAACAATAATTGTCTTATCCTTAGGAAGCTTATCTAAACTTTCCCCAACTTTTTTAAATGGACTATTATGCGCTCCCGATATATGACCTTTTGCAAAGTCTTTACTTTCCCTTATATCAAGGATATAAATGTCCTTATTATTTAAATCTACTAATTGTTTTAATTGGGCTTCCGGTATTTTATATATGTCCTCTGGCATACGTTCGTAATATGCTACAACAGCATCTACGGTTGCTTTAGAATTACTAGATGAGCCAGCCTTTGGCCATCCACCAATAATAGTAGTAATAACTAAAAAAACTAATACAACTATTGTAAATGTTAAAATTGATTTTTCACCATTACCTTTAAACATATTTATTCCCCCTAACCTTGAATTTTCTTTTTTTCTAAATAGTCTATTGCATAAATGATTATAACTAATATAGAGCTAAACATAACTGCTAGTGAAAAAGGATTTATTTGTACTATATCTACTAGACTTATCTTTCCAATATCAAACTTAGCTATTGAAAAATTAGTATACTGCTGGATAAGGGTGTAAAGCAGCACTCCAAAAACTCCCCCAATAACTGTATATTTTGCATCTCTTTTTCCTTCTCCCATGGCTCCTATACTTGTTCCAGGGCAATATCCTGAAAATGCAAAACCTACGCCAAAGATTAAACCTCCTATAATGTTTCCTACAACATTGGTTGTTATTAAATCCAAGGAAACTAATCCTGCGGTTCTCAAACTAAATATTCCTACACAAGTTATTGCTACACTAAATAACATAAACTTAGGTATAGTTAAATCTTTAAGCCTTAACGCGTTTATTATATTTTTGTATTCAAGGGCATCAACCCTTTGGAGTATATATCCGAACCCTATTCCAAATAATAAAGCTAATAATAAGCTCATCATATTCTCCTCCTTCTAAATAACAAGATAGCTGTTGGAATACCAGATGCAAAAACTGCTACAGCAAAAAGAATGCCGCTTAAAGCCATTTGGCTCATTCCACTTATAATGTGCGAGCTGGTACATCCTCCTGCAAGTCTTGATCCAAATAAAAGCAAAACTCCTCCAAAGAAAGCATGTATCATTCTAAGTTTAGGATTGTTACCAAATCTTTCAACCCAAAGAGACGGTGTCTGTGTTTCATCAACTTTATCAGTAGCTATGCTCTTTGGATGGATACGCTTCCCCAAAAATCCTCCTATAAAAATACCTAATACAAGCATCCACTGCCAACTTACTTCAAGGGTTCCTGTTGTTCCGCAGGTACCTGCTGTCCATGTACTAACGGGTATAAGCTGTGATGAAAAAAACTGTGTTACATAACCAGTTGTTTGGGCATATGCGGTAGTCGTTCCTAAATGATTTCCGCTTAAAAATATAAGAATATTTAGGATTCCTAAAGAAATGCCCCCCTTTACCCAAGACCATTTTGAATTCATACCTATTATCTCCTCTTTATATCAATATCATATTATCACTATATTAAGATATTACGATATAGTTGCCATTTTTTTTATATTTTTATAATAAAATTTTAGATATGATTTTTATATAAATATAATCTTACAGGTGGGTTTTTATATTTTTAACAACTAAAAAGAAGTGAGATTGTTCCCACTTCTAAGATTCTTCGTATATTAATCCCCTGCAGGATGATAGCAGAGCTGAACAACCCCTGAGGAAAATGTCTTAGTATCAACAAGCTTGAGACCTACCCTCTCTTTTATATCAATGAACAGAGGTTTACCCTGTCCTAGGATGATAGGATGAATAGATAATCTATATTCATCAATAAGACCTAGATTTAAAAAAGTTGTTATAAGACTTGATCCTCCATAAAGCCAAATTCCTTTACCTGGCTCATTCTTTATTTTCTTTACTTCCTCTACTATATTGCTGCTTATTAAATTAGCTCCTGGGTACTCATTGGTAGAGGTTTTTGAAAACACATATTTCTTCTTACTATGAACTAAGTTCCAAACCTCTTTTTCAGCATCTGATATTTCATCTCCAGGAATGTATTGTCCCCATAAATCATAGCTTTTACGCCCATATAAAATTGTATCAATGCTATTTAGAAAATCAACAAACTTCATATCTGGATCCATAATACACCAATCTACTTCACCGTTTGGTCCCTCGATAAATCCATCTAATGTTACCGCTAAGTCTAAAATTATTTTTCTATCACTTCCACTATTGAACATTACATTCATCCTCCTCTAAAAAATGTTTTTTATTTTGTTAGCATTTCATGTAAAGTTTCCTGCTTCTAAAGTCTTATGATGAAATTTACTATAAAAAGTTATACTACTTATAATATACGTTATAATACGGCTTACCATCCAACAAAAAAACACGGATTCCTTTATATTTTACATATGGAATCAGTGTTTTTTTGTTTTTAATTATTATTTACGCAAAATCTTATCCATGGCTTTTCCCTTTGCCAACTCATCAACCAGCTTATCCAAATAGCGAATTTCCTGCATGGTTGGTTCTTCAATGTCTTCCACTCGGACACCGCATACCACACCTTTGATCAAAGCTCGCAAAGGATTCAGCTTAGGAGCTTCTGCAAAGAAAGTCTCAAAATCTGTCTGTTTTTCCATTTGCGCTTCTAACTCTTCCTGGCTATATCCTGTCAACCAACGGATGATTTCATCCACTTCTGTTTTCCTGCGTCCTTTTTTCTCCGCCTTCGTAACATAAAGGGGATAAACACTTGCTACACTCATTTTATAGATATTATGTTTAGTCATGATATATCCTCGCTTATGTAATTTTCTTTATTATATCACTAAAAACACTGTATTTCCCATATCATTCCTCCTGGTCCTCGCCTTTTCTTTATTTATATATATCTGAGAATTCTATATTAATTTTCTCAACATTATTTTTTTCTGTTGAATTACTCATCGGATGTAAATCCTCCGCTTTTTCTACTAATTTGCACGGAAGATATATAATAATCTCAGTACCATGCCCAATTTGACTATTTGCATATATTGCTCCACCATGCAATTCTACCAAGGCCTTGACAATAGAAAGTCCTATTCCACTTCCTTCATGATCCCTTGTAAGAGATTTGTCAACTTGCACAAAACGTTCAAATATTAAATTTAGCTTTTCTTCAGGAATACCTCTTCCTGTGTCCTTTACCCTAATACAAATATTTTCCACACTATTTTCTATACTAACCATGATTTCACCACCGGGCTCAGTAAACTTTACTGCATTTGATAACAAATTCAAAATAATTCGTTCTATTTTATCAGGGTCACAAGCGATAATTTTTTCTTCTATATCTGTATCAAATATAATTGATAATCCCTTGCTTTCTATATAATCAGCAACAGACAGTGTTATGTCTTCTATGAGATTTATTATATTAACATTTGTTTTATATATTTCAAAATAACCTACATCAATCTTTGTTATATCAATTAAATTATTGGTTAATCTTAAAAGCCGGTAACAATTTTGTTTCATTATATTTATGTATTTATGGCAATTTGAATATATATTACGGTCCAAACATCCCCTTAAATTGGATTCATATAACTGTAGTGAAGAAAAAATAACATTAATTGGAGTCCTTAATTCATGAGAAATATTTGCGAAAAACTCTGTTTTAACTCTATCATGCTCCATAAGATCATCTAGTCTTCTTCTTTCTTCATGAGCCTTTAGCAGTTCTTCCTCGGCTCTTTTACGCTGGGCAATTTCCTCTTCAAGCTGAACATTACGCGCCTGTAATTGCCTTTGTAGACGGGACAATGACAAGTGCGTCTCCACCCTGATCAATACTTCTTCTTTTTGAAAAGGTTTGGTAATGTAATCCACACCACCTGCTTTAAAACCTATGACCTTGTTGGCCGCCTCGTCAAGAGCGCTAATAAATATCACTGGAATGTCACGGCTGTGCTCGTCCAGCTTCAACTGGCGGCATACCTCATAACCATCCATCTCCGGCATTATTACATCCAGTATAATCAAATCCGGCTTTTCAATGGCCACTGATTTAAGGGCCTTTACGCCGCTAGAGACTGGGCGCACTTGATAGCCATGCTCAGAAAGCAGATCTGTCAACAGCTTCAGATTAAGTAGCGTATCATCAACAATCATAATTTTTGTCGAATCACTTATTTGCCTACCACAATCTATCATACTTCATCCTCCTTCAACATCCATTTTCCCAATTTTTCATTTCGTTAACGATTATCATAATTGAATTCTCGCTTCTTTCCTCCAGAATACAATGCTTTGTCAAAGGCTCTAGGCATTTATCCATAATGCCTGGCTTGAAGCCGATATTTCCTCAGAGGATGCAGCAATAGTTTTGGTGGCGTTATACGGGGTTTCCTGAATCTGCATACTATTTTTCATCAGTAACTGGACTTACAACATAATTCACCAAAATTTCTTCGTAGTTTCAATATTCGAGAAAACATTTCAAATTCCTTCAATAAACTTCCGATATAAATATTATAGTATGCCCCAAGCAAAATTCCCTAAAGCTTCTTTCCTATCTTTATAAGCCTTTCTTTAAAGAATGGAGTAACTTGCCACTTGCCATGTGGGTGGCACTATACTGAAAAAGGATAAATAAAAAAGCACGGCTTTAGCCCTGCAATATTTATTCATTCAAAATATTTTTGTTTTTATATTCTTTTTAGTTACTAAACTCATAATTTATAAATCTATTTTTTTATTTCTTTTGACGTTTTGTTACTTTCTTACTAGCTGCTTTCTGCTCTTTTTCTAATTTTGCCTGTTCTTGTCTTGCGGAAAAATCTTCAGCATTAACAAAATTCGATGAAATTGTATTGTTTGGATCAAATTCAAGTACTTTTTTATATATATCATAAGCACCTTCACGATCCCCTTTAAGCAATAAACACTTTGCTATTCTTGTGTATGCTGCATTGCTATTGGATTTTTTACTTATGATCCTCTTATTTACATTAATAGCAGTATCATCCCATTGATTATTTGAAGCCAATTCTTTTGCAATCTCGTTCAATTCAGAAAGAGTCTTATCTTGAAACATTTTATTCCCTCCTATTTATTAATGCAAAAACAAAAAACTTTTCTTGCATTATCCTTTGAATTATATAGTAGGTATACTTTATGACTAGATTCAAGTTCTTACCTATATATACATTGTAACATATAAAATCTTATAAATGTAATAAATTAAATTTATAATCTACCTCCTGCACCAAAACCAAGGGTGATTTCTGAGAGCTTCCGTATCAGGTACAAGTGATGCTTATTGAAAAATATCTGATTTCAAAGATAAAAACATGAATATTTGACTGTGGAACTTTATTGAATTAACTATTATAATTTATATATAGCAGGACTATAATGTAATAAAAACTTATAGATTATATGGGTGAATATCATTTGCATTATATGGGGAGGAGATACCATGCTAAATATTTCTTTAATTATTACAGCAATAATGTCTCTAACTATGATAGTATTTGGGTTCTTATTAAGCAAAAAACCACCTAAAGAAATAAATTCTATAATTGGTTACCGCTCACAAATGTCAACAAAAAATAGAGACACCTGGGAGTTTGCACATAAGTATTCAGGAAAAGTGTGGATTAGAAGTGGTGTTATCAATGGAGTAATATCAGTTGTTTTGGCACTCACCTTACAAAACTTAAGTAACTATAGCGAGCTTATAGTTGCATTGATTTACGTTCAACTTATAATATTACTTTTGGTAATACCATTAACAGAAATAGCGTTAAGAAAAATGTTTGATAAGAATGGAATTAAAAAATAAGCATGAGCTATAAAACTCATGCTTTATCCATATATGACTTGCCACTTGCCATGTGGGTGGCACCGTATTGCAGCTTATTAGATTGGCCCCTGAATACTCCTTGGTAGACGTTTTTGAAAACACATATTTGTTCTTACTATGAACTAACTTCCAAATTTCTTTTTCAGTATCTGATGTTCCTAGTACTTCTAGTATTAAACATTACTTTAAAATCTTAAACTTACCTTGATTTAGTATTATTAAACCATTCAATTGTCGCTTTTTCCACATCCTTTGGAAGCTTTTTATTATATACCTCATCATATAGCCACGCCAATGACTTATTACTTAAATATTTTCTCATTTCATCTTCTGCTTCTAACATTACGACTTTTATTAAACAAGGACATTTAGTATGTGTATCTGGTAAATTATCCTTATCTAATAATATATTGTTTTGTCTAATTTCTGCACATTGGAAAAATGGTTCACTTCCTTCTACTGCTTCAACAACATCCCAAAATGTTATTTCTTCTGCACTACGAGCTAGTGCATAACCACCTTTTACGCCTGGAATAGATTTTATAATTCCAGACTTACTTAATTTTGCATATACTTTTGATAAATAAGTTTCCGAGATACCTTGAAATGTCGCTAAATCTCTTATTCCCACAGATTTACCTTCTTCTAGGTTTACCATATATAATAAGCAATGTATTGCATATTCTACTCCTACTGAAAATTTCATTTTCGCACTCCTTTGATATATTATAGTCTTTTATTAATAATATCCTATTATTTACTGTCATTCAAGATAATCATACAGCATCAAAGGTATACTTTTTTTAAAAATATTCTTATTGACAATAATAAAAAAACATTATATTATAATTCTAGATAATAGTTGTCGTCGATAATATCTATCTATAATTCGAGGAGGAATATAAAATGTTTACAGAAAAATTTTATGATGTCTTAAAAAACGAAGGTGTAGTTTCAATAGTATCTTGCTCAAACAATGAGGCCCATGTGTGTAATACATGGAATAGCTATTTAGTTATTGTGGATGAAAATAAAATTTTAATTCCTGCAGCTGCTATGATTAAGACAGAAGAAAATGTTAATGTTAATCCTAAAGTTAAATTAACAATTGGTAGTAAAGAAGTAATGGGCTATAACTATATGGGAACTGGATTTTTACTTGAAGGAACTGCTAAGTTTTTAAAAGATGGAGATCACTTTAATATGATGAGAGAAAAATACTCATTCCTAACAAGAGTATTAGAAGTTACAGTGAGTTCCTGTAAACAAACACTTTAATTAAAGGAGAAAGCTATGCCTAGAAGAATTAATAAATCGGATTGCGTTGGTTGCGGAACCTGCCAAAGAGTATGTATTGTTGGGTGTATAACACAAGAAGATGATAGAAAAAGATTAATCAATGAATCTGCATGTGTTGACTGTGGAGCTTGTCAATATGCTTGTACTAAGAATTGCATATCCGAAAATTAATTGAAAGGATAGATTCTAACAATTTATTATAAAACCGTACCAGAACGAAGCAGTACGGTTCAGTATATCATATAAAGCATGAGCGCTATAAAACTCATGCTTTATCCATATATCACTTGCCACTTGCCATGTGGGTGGCACCATTAACTATTAACCTTGTGCGTTTTCGTCGTAATTAAAGTCAGGAAGTTGTTTTAAATTTACTCCATTTGTGTCAAATAGATTTTCAGGAGAAGTTACATATTTAAACTCATATACATTGGTATTTATTAAGTCCATAGTTCCGTTAGCTTCTTCATATTTTTCTATTTTAGTTGGAAGTCCTGTAGCCGCATCAATATAAGCAACTTCTTTTATAGTTACCTTAGGCTGAGCCAAAAGTTCTGCTTTAGATAATTTGCCAGCATTTTTAGTTGGTATAGATTTATAAGTTCTATAAACCTTGTTAAGTGTTTTTCCATCTTCAGACTTAACAGTTCCATCAGCAGTCCATTCTGAGGATGCATATGTTGCTCTCAAAGCTGTAAAAGAATTGTACTTATTAAATAAGGAATTATTATAGTCAGCTCCCTTTTGGTTAACAGCTTCAAATTCACCGCTTATTGCTTTACCATTTTCATCTCTTTGAAGCATAACTATAGTTCTACCACTATCCTTTGTATATGTGCTGTTATAAGCTTCTACTTTTCCATCTCTTTTCATTATATTATCCATTCTTGAGTCAAAGGTCTTAGGATTAGTCCAGCTTTCAAAAACTAGACCTTCGCTGCCGTCATCTCTTAATGTAGCCACCTTAGTATACTCTATGCGTCCTTGACTATTTGTTGGGTCCTTTGCTATTTCAGATAACTCAGTAGTTTTACTTTCTACTTGGGGTTTGGTACTTGGATTTGAGTTAGTGTTTGATGCAGCATAAACACCTATAGAAGTAGTTAAAATTGATATTGCAACAGCAACTGTAATAAATGTTTTTTTCATAAAAATCAATCTCCTTTTATTATTAATTAAATTATATAATTTTAAGGTATCTCAGTTTAAAACTTTAGTCATAATCCCCTCCTATATCTGTAACACTAAGAATAACCTTATATATTTATTATAAAATCCAAATGTTTCGTAGATTATGGCAGTTGTATCTAAGTTGTAAAATCTATGGATTGATATTATTTAATTGCAGAAAATAAGTTATTATAAAGGGGGAGGCGAGCCATGGAACAGAAAAAAATACTTATTATTGAAGATGAAGATTATATATTAGATTTACTATCCTATTCACTGAAAAAAGAAGGGTTTATAACCAAAGTTGCTTCAAATGGAGAAAAGGGGTTAGAACTAGTACAGGATTTTAAACCTGATTTGCTGATACTAGATTTAATGCTGCCGGACATAAGCGGCTTTGAAATATGTAAAAAGGTTTCAAAGGAATATACTATACCTATTGTTATGATCACTGCAAAGTCAGACACAATTGACAAAATCCTTGGAATAGAACTAGGAGCAGATGATTATATTACAAAACCTTTTGATATGAGAGAAGTAATTGTTAGAATAAAAGCCATTTTTAGAAGAATAGAATTAATCTCTGAAGCAATAGAAACAGAGGAATTTGAGTCAATTAAGGTTTCCAATTATATTGATGTATATAAAGAAAAAAGAGAAGTATTAAAAAACAACTCAAGAGTTGAACTTACTAATAAAGAATATGATTTATTAGTATTTTTAGCAGAAAATAAAGGAAGAGTTTTTTCAAGGTCAGAGCTTTTAGATAAAGTATGGGGCTTTGAATTTGTAGGGGATACTAGAACAGTAGATATTCATGTTCAAAGGTTAAGAAAAAAGCTAGATGAGAATAAAGGTACATCTTTTATAGAAACAGTTTTTGGAATCGGCTATAAGCTTATATAACAAAGGTGAAATTATGAGATATTCAATACAAAATAAAATACTAATTTGGTTTTCTATAATAATTTTTGTAGGATTATCTTCACTACTTATTGTTTCTTATAAAATAACGGAGCAAAACACTGCTCATATAATAGAAAATGACATGATAACAGTGAAGAAAAACTTAGATTTATATTTAAAACAACACTTCTTAATTAATAATAAGGAGTTTAATGAAGCTAATCTTTTAGAAGATGCAGATGCCCTATCAAGAGAATTGAGCTTTCAAATTGGAAATACTGTAGAAATTTATAATTCTGATGAGGAAAAGATCTCAAACTTTTTAAGCCCAGAAAATATACATAGTGATGACCTTTCAAATGCAATTAAAGGTCAGGTATCTTATACCTTAAACTATAGGGGTAAAAAAGTAATAGTTAGTCTTTCTTATCCTGTAGAAGTAAACAATAATACTATTGGGATTATTAGATACAACAAGGATTATTCAGAACTCTATGTGTACAGCAATAGATTTAAGTATGTTATTAATATTTTTGCAGCAGGAATATTTATCATTGTGTTTATTGCATCTATAATTATTTCCCGGCAAATAGCAAAGCCTATAATAGAGCTCACTAAAGGCTCAGAACAGGTATCTAGAGGAGATTTTGATTTAAATATAAATATAAATTCTAGAGATGAAATTGGTGAACTTTCAAATAGGTTTAAAATAATGGTAGATAGAATTAAGGAACAGATAGCAATAATAAATAGAGATAGAGATAATCTAAAGAAAGCACAAAAGCAAAATAAAGCTTTTTTTGATAATGCAACCCACGAACTTAAAACCCCTTTAACTACAATATTAGGTTATGCTCAAATAATAAAAGAAAATGGCTTTACTGATAAGGAATTTTTTGATAAAGGAACTTCTTATATTATCAATGAAAGCAAGAGGCTAAATGATATGGTAGTTGAAATACTTGATTTATCCACAGCTTCTTCAAAGGATATAAACTATAACATAGAAAAAATAGACCTATCAAAGCTTATTTTAAGAACCTGTGAAGAGATGAATATAAAGGGAAGAAAGTATAATATAAAAGTACAGCCTAAGGTTCAAGAAAATATCTTTATAAAGGGTGATAATGATAAATTAAGAGAAGTGCTAGTTAACTTAATTGATAATTCTATAAAATACGGAAATGTTAACTCTACAGTAGATGTAGAGGCCTACAGTGAAGAGGAATATACATATTTAAAGGTTAAGGATAAGGGAATTGGAATAGAAAAAGAACATTTAAATAACTTATTTCAACCCTTTTATAGAATTCCCCAAAAGCAATCAAAAGAAAAAGGAAGTGCAGGGCTAGGACTTTCTATAGTAAAAAATATAGTTGAAAAACATAACGGATGTATAGGTATAAAAAGTAATATCAATGAAGGTACAGAAGTTATTGTTAAATTTAAAGGTGAGGGTTATGAAAAATAAATTTAAAACACATAGTATTTACTACGTTATTTTAATTTTAGTGATTTTTATACTATCCTTCTATTTTCTAAGCTATATTTATACTTTAAATGGCAGAAAGAATAGAACTATTGTATTAGAAAAAAGTCTATTTAATAATGATCAACCAAATGGTAAAACAGAGGGATTTGGTATTGAAAGTGTATCAAGGCTAGATACAAATTATATGTTTTTTAATGTTACTGTACTAGATAATGATACTATTATGTTTAAAACCTTAGATAAGAATGACAACGAAAAAATATCCTCGTTGGATATTGATAATAACAAACTCACTGAAATTTATAAAAAAAGCAGCGACGGTTTTAATCATTTAGCTGTATCAGAAGACGGAACGAAAATTATATATTCCGACTTTATAAGAGAAAAAAATAATTGGAAAACATATTTATATGATGTTAACACAAAACAAACTACTGAAGTTATTACGGATGGATCTTATGCTAATTTAATTATAAATAACAATAAGTACATTGGTGTTAATGATAATGATTTATTTATGAAGGATTTGAATACTGGTGAAGTAAATATTTTGGCCTCTGCTGCCATAAAGAGTATTACACAGACTAATGCACCAAAGGCTAAAGAAATGTACACTTTAAAATCATCACAAGATGGGAATACAGTTTATTTCATATACCAGGGAATTAAACCTTCTAGTACTGAATCAAAATCAAGGATACTAAAAGTCAACTTGCAAAATAAAGAGACATCAGAAGATATAATAGAAGGGACTGTATATAATCTTATACCTCTAAATGATGGAAATTTCATATTTACTGGCAACATCCAAGGAACTGATGGAATTTTTATATATAACGTCAAAGGCAAAAGCTATAAGAATTTAAAGCAAGGAAATATATATAACATGGAAGTAACAGAAGATAATAAAAAAATTGCCTATGACATTTCTAATAATAGTGGAGTTTCTGAGCTGCACGTAGCACTTTTTAATAAGGATAAAATAGAGGCAGACACTACGGTTTACGGCAACGCTAGGTATGGAAATAGTTTAAAATGGAGCAAGGATGGGAAGCGACTTTTATATTTTACTGGATATAATGGAGGTAGCACTATATATAAGTTTTCGTTTAAGGAGTGATTGTAGAAGACTTTTCTATAGATAGGACTTACTTTTAAAAGTAAGTCCTTGACGGGTCTTATAGGAATATTACCACATACCTATATAGAACAACTAAAGGTAATGCTCATAGAGGGAAACTATTCCAAATCTTGAACATTCATTTTGTCCAATTCATTTCGTAATTTCAGTTTCTCCCTACAAGCAAAGTATATGGCTAAAAATATAATCGTTGGAATATTAGATATAAGAAAAACAGGCATGGCAGTTGCAAGCATTGAAATCATACTCGGTTTCTCTGATTGTGAAGTAATTATTTTGTCAGTCACTACAACACCATCAACGGTTTTAGTCACTGATGTAATTCCCGTATTCGTATACATTGATAAAGAAAGAATGGTAATTATTGAAAATATAAAACAGATTAAAGGAATAATTAACCCCAACCATTTACTCTTCGCTTTGGAAAGAAATACTTGTAGCCAAATGCTCCCTGCAAGAAACAGTAACAAAACGATTATGATAATTGCTGTTTTCAGCATCTATTTGCCCTCCTTTTGAGTTTTTCTATACTCGTTTATTAAAATTTTTGCTGCATCAAAATCTATCTTTTCATTTACTGCAAGCCGCTTAATTAGTGCAATATATGGCTCATTTGCAGTATCCTCACTGATTTGAATTTTTTGTATCAATTTATCAAGTCTTAATCGTACTGTCGGATACGTAACGTCATAAAGGTCTGCAATTTTTTTAAGTGAACCAGATGCCATAATAAATTTTTTAATGAATGACATATCTTCATCATCAAGATTTGCCATCCATTCAGGAACTACTTCTATTGCCATATTAAAACCTCCTTTAATAATATTAAATATAATCTTTAACATTATTAAAGTCAATAGTTAATGTTATTTCAATAAAATAGTGGTCGCTACTTAATAAATAACTACCACTACATGTTAATCCATTTTATCAATTTTAGAATAACCTTTATATATAAGAAATCCTGAAAAAATCAACTCAATTAGTATTATAATCTTTACCAGAGGATGTACGTGCTCAAATGCATAAGTTGAGTCAACACCTGGCAATGATTGAGCAAATGATATTGCAACTATCAATTGAGTAAACGTTATAAATAGTAAATGACTTCCCAATTTAAACATTTTATATTCCCCCTATTTGTTTTTATTCAATTCACCATATGTTAACTATTGTGTATTAAGAATTCTTTTTAAGGCTTTATAAAGTATTATTAAATTAATCTTGGTACGTAAAATAAGAACATGACAAACTATACACTAGATGTATTATTAGCCAGTGTGTAGAACATTTAAAACACTAAGATTATATTTTTTTAAGAAAAAAATCTTTTAGGAAATTTAAAATGTGCCATAAGCGTAAAAATGAATGATGTTGCCCAAAAGGGATACCCTAAGTCACCGTTATTAAATAGCAGATAGATTAAAAAAGTAAATAAAAAAGTTATAATAAAAACTATTAGCAAATTTATGAAATCTGTGGTAAATAATTTTTTCTTCTCTTCTTTCAATAAATTATCTATTACTTTGGCATAAGAGTTTATCTTAAGCAAGCTTTTACTATATATAGCTGAACCACAAAAACTTCCTAAAAGCATAGGATATGTATTAAATATAAGAATGCTTAATACATAAAGTAAAAACATTGGAAATAAAACTATTACTAAGATTTTTACTGTTCTCATAAGTAAAACATCTCCTTTCTTTAAACAATTTAAGAAAATGTGAAATAGATACAGTTAGTAGATATACATATCATCAGAAAATTATATTTGTTTTACTGTTAAAATTTCAAATAAATTACTGTATGTTTTCTTCATAAAAATAAAGCATTCCACCTCTTTGAAATTTATTTACTTCTTCTCCTGTAATAGAAAATTCTAAACTTTTGCCACTCTTATACCAAACTGTAAATATAAAATATGTTTCATTTGAAACATTGTTTTTAAATGAAATAACATAAAAATTTTCATTTCTATTTTCCCCATCATAAATAATAGAGTCAAAGAATCCCCTTGATGTTCTAACATCTATTTTTTTAATATTTTCATCTAACAAAATACCAAATAATATTGGATTTATATTTTGCTCTTCATTTAGCAACTGTGCTGAAAAAATAAAATTTTCATTCTCTCTGTATCCACGATTGATATGTCCACCGCCACCTAACCACTTATATCCTATAATTGACTTATTTACCATATCAACAAAATAAATATTATCTTTATTATTATTTACTTTACCTACTGAATACACCATAACTCCGTCTTTTGTCTCTTTAGTTGAAATCAACTGATGATCATCGACCATAGTATACCTCTTTTGTATAGGCTCGAAAGGAGTACTATTTTTATTAATAGTAAAATAAATAAAAGCAAAAATAGTTATTAAAAAAAACACTATATAAGTCTTCTTAAATATTAAGTTTTTCATACATTCCACCAATCTCTACGGTATTTAATTCATACTTTATTACTGTTATGATACAAATAAAAAAACTATACAATATGTTATCATGTCATCTTGAATTTTTATCAATATAAATATTTAATGCTTGTACTACTTTAAATAACACAATAATACCTGCCATATAAAGCATTATTTTAATAATACCTAAAGAACTAAGGGCTCCTATAATGCCTACATTTTGCATAGTAATTCCCTCTCTATTTTAAAAATAAATCAATTTATCTATTTTTTATATAGTATCTTACATAAAATGGTGATATACATAATACTATAAGAAACCAGACAAAATAAGCAATAATAGAAAATACGTCGAATAAATCAAAAAGAGTTTTTTTAAATAATAAAGGAAGTATAATTAAAGCAGAATTTATTAAACGATAAATAAAATATAAATGATGCTTAGTTCTACAACTATTGCATTCTATAGTCCCATAGCCTTCAGAAATTGATTTCATGATAGTTTTCCATTTAAATTCATTAGAGCAATTCTTACATCTCTGAATAGACAAATTAAATACCCCCCTCTTAAATTATTTAATGTCATAACGCAATGCTTATAAATAAAAGAGCATTCTTCTATTTATATTACGTATTATAAGGACATTAGCATTTGCGTTTGAAACGTAACAAATACTCCAATCTTTACAATTCAAAGTTTACATGCAATTATATTTTTAAGAATTTGCTAGAAGTGTAATTGAAGAAATAATTAGTAATAAAAAAATCCAGCTTATCCAACCATATTTTTCGGTTTTTGAAATAGATAAAAAAATAGCTCCTATTAGACATAAAGGAACACCTATCATAACTACATTACCAAAGTTATGAATATAAATACTTTGACTTACTATTAAAATAAAACTAATAAGGCAAAGTATACTTAGTATAAAAAAGAATTTTTCTTTACTTTTCATACCTTCCACCCCTTAATGGTAAAATGTCTGTACTTATAATAAGTATATCATGATACTTCCATAATGTTCCTTAATAAAAACTAAGAGCTCTTATGTTGATATATCCATTTATTTTCCATATGTGTTATAATATTCACATAATTAATTTCAAATGTGAAAGGAACATACTATCATGATTGATAAGTTTCTACGTAACTTGCAAGAAGATGTATTTGATGAAAAAGGATACTACTTTTTATACTTCATTATATTTTGTGTATCCTTTGTGATTACTATTGAACAATATAAATTATTATGCGAGGTAATTAGGCTTATATTAAGTGCAACAGCCCTTCTGTTTTTAACTTTAATTTATCTTAGATGTAAGGATTCTAGAAGTGAGAAACAAAGGGAGTCCATTTTTCACTATATTGTTTTCTTTATTGTATTAACTTTAGCTTGTATATATAATATTAAAAAGTTGAATTGAAAATTAAGACTTTGTTAAAGAATAGTGGTGATTAAGTGAACTCATTTTATATTAATGTACTTCTTTGCTATTTTAGAAAAAATAATATCTATAATAAAATAGAGAGATGGTAAAGCAACAACAGATGGACTATTATAAATTATACATAAAACTCCTGAGAACAAAATCCAAATACATTCCAATGCATTTTTAATAATCATGATTTTATTAAACTTTGTTTTATCAGTAACTTCGTAGTTTTCTTCATTTAATCCACGTACTAAAGAAGGCATATTACATCTATTATTAAATGTGTAAATTCCTACATAAATTGCACCAATAATATAAACTACACCAAGTATAATTCTTAGCATAAAACTTTTCCCCCATCCATTTTAATCACACTAATAAACTTTATTAACTAATAATTTAAACTTTAGTCGTCATATTCTACTGTTGTATAATATTTCTACTACCTATCTTCCTTTTTAGCTTTGTTATATCCATTAATAATTAACACTGAAGATATTAATGATAGGAAATATGAAATATTGCTGTCACTTGGTAAAATTCTACTTACAATGACAAACAATAAAATTGATAATCCAAAAACCTGTAACAAAAATCTATTTTCTTTTTTCTTAAATAAATCACCTTCAGTAAAAAATGATATGCCATCCGTTATATTTTTTCTTTCATCACTTTCTCTCAAGATCATACTCCCCCATGGTATTTATTAGATATAGACTTCTCCGAAAACAAGTCTGCCAATATCTTTACCACCCTTAAATTTATAAAGTCTTATGCTATTTCATATTAGATTAATCTTGGTATGTAAAATAAGAATGTTATGTATTTGTTCAAAACCAAATAATTATAGTTAAGAATTATTTTAATATCTTTTAGTCATCAATTGTTAAAAAATAATTTTCTTCATTTTCTTTATTCACTTTAATCATATATGAGCAATGTTGATTAAATGAATATAAAGTCCATTCTATATTATCATTTCTTTATTAATGCAAAGCGGGCTACTTCTGTACCTTCTAACATTACTACTAAAGAAGCATCTAAAGCATCATCTTGAAGTTTTTTTAACTCCTCTGCTGATGGAACCATAAGTGGCACTTGAGGGTCTTTTTCGCTTACACCTAAATCATAATTAAGAATGAACCTTCCTTCTTGACCTGCTTTAAGTATCGAGGTAAAAGAATACCCATATCCTACGCCTGTGCCTACATAAGAAGATGAATTAAAAATATTGAAGCCAACTACTTCCTTGGATGTAGTCTCTAACTTGTTATTAGGTACAATTTTTATTTGTAAGTCTTTACCTTTCTCCATACTTCCAATGTTTTTGTTTCCAGCATTTTTAATTGTAAACTCATAGTATAATGCTGTTGGAACAAGCTCTTGCCCCTTTTTATCCCCTTCAGTTATTACTATAGAACCAAGTTTAGATTTATCATTGACAATGCTAACATTTGAATTTATAAGTTGTAATGAAGTTTGAGATGAACAAGCGGAGAAAAGAGTAAAAAGTAAAATCACTCCTACAAAAATAATAAATCGCTTCATTTGACTCCCCCTTTTTATTTACATTACTATATAACGTCACATTTTACTCTTGTGGCACAATATGAGAATGTTTCGACCTAAATAATAATCAATTTACATCCTTCAATTCAATTATTTGTATCTTTCCATCAAGATTTATGGTGACATTTATCACTTCGTCTTTATTCTCTATTGCTACTCCATTACCACCTGATTTAATTGTATAAGTTTTTTCTTTTGGCGGACCATCTGTATAGTCTTCTGTTATTTTTGCACCTCCTGCACTACTTGCGTAGGATATTTCCATATGCTTCAAAGAAGATAATTGGGACAGTTCTTTCTTATATGTTACTATTAATATGTTATTAGAATTACTTTCATATTTGGTTTTACCATTCTCTTCAGTAAAAGTGCCCGTTCCATTTACCCTATATTCAGCAGACCAAAGTTCATTTTCTCCTTTATAAATATAGTTGTGGTTAATAACTTCTTTGTTTGAACAACCAGTGATTATCAATAGTATCAAAACAATAAAGACTCCAGTTACTTTTCTCAACTTATACCCCCCAATAATTTTTACTTTACTTCGTAATTTTTTACCGTTGTTCATCAAATATAAAAGGATTATTCATTTGCTCTATTCTTATGTTTAAGCGTTTTTTCATTACACCCAACTATTACTGTTGCTAACCCTAAGATTGCAACTGCAAATATACAACTAAACCAAAACGTCTCTGCAGCACTATCTGTGGAAATCATTCTACCGACAAAAATAGTATAACCGTAG
>NZ_JMFY01000003.1:0-119922 GCF_000765165.1 Clostridium sp. HMP27
TAAGTCTTTCTTTATATCTAACTTTTCAGGGTTGTTTTGGTAATTATTTAACAATGCTTTAATTTTTAAACAAATAATCAAATTTTAAACAACAAAAATAGTTAGAAAATTAAATCTTTTATAAACATTTGAACTATGTTAATTTTTGAAAACGTTTTATGATTATAAAGACGGCAGGAGAAGTAACAAATGTGTAAAACATTCAATTAAATAAGGGGGATATATTAAAATGAGAAAAAACTTATTAAAGGTACTTAGCCTTGCAGCGGTGACTACAGTCATAATGGGTTCATTAGCAGGTTGTGGTAAGTCAAAGGAAACCACTACAAATGGAAAAGAAGGCACAGCAAAAACTGAAACAAGAATAGCAGTGGTTTTAAAGGCAGTAAACAGTGATTATTGGAAGCAAGTTAAGGCAGGGGCTGATGATGCAGGTAAGGCACTTGGAATAAAAGTAGATGTACTTGGACCAAATGCTGAAACTGATATAGCAGGACAAACTTCTATTATGGAAGATCAAATAGTTAATAAGGCATCTGCTTTAGTAGTAGCTCCATCTCAGCCAAGTGCAGCGGTAGCTACCTTTGATAAGGCTGATTCAGCAAAAATTCCAGTACTTTTAATAGACTCAGATGCTGACTGGGATAAGAAAAAATCCTTTATAGGTACTGGTAATCTTGCAGGTGGAGAAGTTGGCGGTAAGTATATAGCAGGAAAGCTTCAAAAGGGTGACCAGGTTGTAGTTTTAAGAGGAGCTTTAGGAGATAAAACTCATGACGATCGTACTAATGGAGCTAAAAAAGCTATGGAAGATGCCGGCTTGAAAGTTGTAGCTGTTCAGCCAGCAAATAGCGATAGAAATATGGGTATGTCAGTTATGGAAAACTTAATTCAAACTAACCCAAATATTAAAGGTGTGTTCTGTTCAAATGATGAAATGGCTCTTGGTGCTACTAGAGCTTTAAGCCAGGCAGGAAAGAAGGGCGTTGTAGTTGTAGGATTTGACGGATCACCAGATGCGTTAAAGGCAATAAAGGCTGGAGAACTTACAGGTTCAGTTGCTCAAAGTGCATATAATATTGGAAAATTTGGTGTTGAAGCAGCAGCTAAAGTAGTTAAGGGAGAAAGCATAGATAAGAGAATAGACACAGGAACATCAATGGTTACAAGTGAAAATGTTGATAAGGTTCAAGCTGAGCTTGACAAAATATTAGGAAAATAGTTTTGGGTACTTTAACAGAAAAATAATTGGGGAATTTAACTAGATTGAATCCAAGCTTTAACAACTTGGATTCAATTATTTAAATAATAAATGAATGGGGTGTTAGGTTATATGCAGCCATTTTTGGAATTAAAGGGTGTATCTAAAGTTTTCCCTGGAGTTAGAGCACTGGATTCAGTTGACTTAGAAATATATCCCGGAGAAGTACATGGACTTGTAGGTGAAAATGGAGCAGGTAAGTCAACCTTAATAAAGATACTTACTGGTGCTCATAAAAACGAAACGGGACAAATAATTATCGAGGGCAAAGAATCAAACATCAAGGGACCAAGAGATGCCATGAATTATGGAATAACAGCTATTTATCAAGAACTTAATATAGTAAAGCAGCTTTCCGTAGCAGAAAATGTATTTCTAGGCAGAGAAATTAAGAAGAACGGAAATAAAGGACTTTTAGATATAAGTGTAATGAGAAAAAAAGCAGAGGAGCTTTTAGAAGAACTGGGTCAGAAGATTGATACAAAAATTAATGTTGCAAAGCTTGGTATCGGGCAGCAGCAGATGGTGGAAATTGCTAAGGCACTAAGTGTTAAAACTAAGCTTTTAATTATGGATGAACCTACTTCAAGCCTTGCAGAAAGAGAAGTTAAGGAATTATTAAAAACAGTTAAAGAATTAAAAAATAAGGGAATAGCAGTTATTTATATATCTCATAGACTGGATGAGGTAATGGAAATATGCGACAGAGTTACAGTAATGAGAGATGGAAGAAAGATAGATACTTTAGATATAGATAAGGTAGATATAAATGGACTTATAAGACTGATGGTTGGACGTAATCTAGAACAGCAGTATCCCAAAGTAGAATCTAATGCCAATGAAGAGGCATTAAGAGTTGAAAATTTAAATAGAAGAGGTGTATTTAAAAACATATCTTTTAACGTTAAAAGAGGAGAAATTGTTGGCTTTTCAGGCCTTGTAGGTGCAGGAAGAACAGAGGTTATGAGAGCCATATTTGGAGCAGATGAGTATGACTCGGGAGAGATATATATAAATGGTAAGAAAGTTAAGATAACCTGCCCAAAGGATGCAATGAAAAATGGGATTGCATTTTTGACTGAGGATAGAAAAGGACAAGGGTTGGTACTTGATAATACGATAGATTTTAATTCAAATATAGCTTCCTATGATAAAAGTTCATCTGGTTTGCTTCTTAATATTAAAAAGCTCAAAGAATTAACTAGAGAAAATATAAAGAAGCTAAACATAAATCCTCCTTCAGAAAATTTTATTGTTAGACAGTTAAGCGGAGGAAATCAGCAGAAGGTTGTAATAGCAAAGTGGCTTAATACTAAAGCTAATATTTTTATATTTGATGAGCCTACAAGAGGAATTGATGTTGGAGCAAAGGTTGAGGTTTATAATGTTTTAAATTCACTTGTAGAGCAAAACTGTGCAGTAATCATAATTTCTTCAGAGCTTCCTGAGATACTTGGGATGAGTGATAGAGTTTATGTTATGCATGAGGGAGAAATAACAGCTGAAATAAATAGAAAAGATGCAAACCAGGAAAATATAATGCGAGCAGCATCGGGGGAGGTATAGGTGTATGAATAATACGGGATTACAAAATGAAAAAAGAGAAAGATTTCAAAGTTCTGATAAAAAGTCAGTAAAAGATAGAATTAGCAAGTTTGGGTCCCTTCTTGGATTAATTCTTTTATGTATTGGTCTTACAATTGCATCAGAGCAATTTTTTACACTGACAAATATTATGAATATTGCCAGGCAATCAGCTATTAATAGTTTGATATCAGTAGGTATGCTTTTAGTAATATTAACAGCAGGTATTGATAACTCAGTTGGATCAAATGTTGCTCTTTCAACTTGTCTCATGGGAGTTGCAATAATTAAGTGGCATATGAATCCATATCTAGCTATGGTATTATGCCTAGCAGCTGGAACGGGGCTGGGATACTTAAATGGGATTTTACTTACTAAACTTAGACTCCCACATCCATTTATATCAACCCTTGGAACAAAAAACGTGGCAAGGGGACTTGCGCTTATTTTAACAGGAGCATCACCACTATCAGGCTTTCCAAAGTCAGTTCAATTTTTAGGAAATGGCTTCATTGGACCAATACCAATAAGCTTTATTTTAGTAATAATTGTGTTTGTAGGCTTCTCAATTTTCTTAAACAAAACTGCACAAGGCAGATATATATATGCAGTTGGTGGAAATCTTGATGCTGCAAAGCTTTCAGGTATAAATGTAGATAAAACTTTAGTTCTTGTTTATGTACTTTGTGGAGCTATGTCAGCTATAGCTGGAATAGTACTTACAGGTAGAGTTAATGCAACTTTCCCACTGGCAGGTCTGGATTATGAACTAGATGCAATAGCAGCATGTATCATAGGTGGAGCATCCTTTATGGGAGGTTCAGGTACAGTATGGGGAACTTTAATTGGAGCTATGATAATGGCAGTATTAAGAAACGGGCTTAATCTTCTTGGAGTATCTGCAGATGTTCAGGCAATAGCTATTGGTGTAGTTATCATTGGAGCAGTTTATGTAGACGTATTAAGAAGACAAGCAGAAAAGAAAGCAAAAACTCAGGCAGCATAGTATTAGTTAAAATTGGGCTGCTAGAAAAATAGATATCACACCCGAATAGGTGGTTGTAAATAAATATAAATTTTAGGAGGTTATGTAATATGATTAAAGTTGGAGTTGCAGGATATGGAGTTATTGGACAAAGACTAGCAGATGGGGTTGCTATGCAAAAGGACATGGAGCTTGTAGGAGTTGCAGATGTTGCACCTACACTATCTGTAAGAGCATTAAAGGAAAAAGGAATGCCATATGATTTATATAACTCACTTCCAGATAATCAAAAGTTATTTGATGAGGCTGGAGTAAAGATAAGTGGAACACTTGAGGATTTAGTTCAAAAGGTAGATATAATGCTTGATGCAACCAGTGCAGGAATTGGAGCAAAGAATAAAGAGATTTATACAAAATACAACAAAAAGGCAATATTTCAGGGGGGAGAAAAAAACAGCGTTGCTGATGTATTCTTCCATGGTTATGCAAACTATGAGAAGGGTGTTGGAAAACAATTTTTAAAATTAACATCCTGTAATACAACTGGACTTATAAGAGCAGTTGATTGCTTAGACAAACTAGTTGGTGTTGAAAAAGTTGCAATTACAATTATAAGACGTGTGGCTGACCCAGGTGATTATCACAGAGGACTTACAAATGCGCTTCAAGTAGAAAAAGCACCAAGTCATCAAGCACTAGATCTTATGACAATAATGCCCCATGTTGAAGCTACTGGAATATTAGTTCATACACCAGTAACCCATGGACACATAATTACTGTAGTTGCTACCCCTAAGAAGGATATATCAAAGGAAGAACTATTAGAAGCTTTTAGCAAACATCCAAGAATAAGAGTGGTAAGACTTGCAGATGGATTCCAAGGAAATGCTTCATTATTTAGATATGCAAGAGATTTAGGAAATCCAAGAGGAGATATGTATGAAATAGCGTTATTTGAAGAATCTGTAGTTAAATCAGGTAAAGATATAATGTTTGCAATAAACATTCCACAGGAAGCTGTAGTTATACCAGAAAATATGGATGCTATAAGAGCGGCTATGGAAATGCAAACTGACGGGGCAGAAGGAGTTCACGAAACAAATAAATATTTGGAGTTGGGAAAATGGATGGAAAAGTAGGAACTAAAATAAGATCAATGAGGGAATTTAATTATAAAAATAAAACTGTGCTTTTAAGACTTGATATAAACTCCCCAATTGACACTGATACAAAGAAGATAGTAAGTGAAAACAGGATAAAGAAAAGCATACCTACACTAAATTATCTTATAGATCAGGGAGCTAAAATTGCCATAATAGCCCATCAAGGAGATACATTAGACTATCAAAATTTAATATCTATGAAAGAACACGCAGAAAGACTAACAGAAAAACTGGGAAGAGAAGTTAGATATATCGATGACGTTTGCGGCCCAGCAGCACAGGAGGCAGTAAAAAATTTAAAACCTGGAGAGCTGATTTTACTAGGAAACCTAAGATACTTGTCAGAGGAAATATCAACCTTTGAAGATGCTGTAAAGCTTGAGCCAAAGGATATGGTAAATACCTATTTAGTTAGAAGTTTAGCACCTATTGTAGATTGTTATATTAATGATGCCTTTGCAGCAGCTCATAGAAATGCGCCTTCCATGGTAGCCTTTCAGGAAATACTTCCTAGTGCAGCAGGGGACTTGATGTTCAAAGAGATAAGCGCACTTACAAAGGTTATGGAGACCCCAGAGAAACCTTCAGTATTTGTTCTTGGGGGACTTAAAATATCTGATGCCTTTGGAATGATGAAACAGGTTTTAGAAAATGGTAGTGCTGATAAGATACTATGCTCTGGCATAACAGGACATATCATGCTTATGGCAAAGGGCTATGATTTAGGAAAAGCTAATGAAAAATTCATTAAGGATAGAAAATTAGATGTGTTTATAAAACCAGCTAAAGAATATTTAGAAAACTATGAAGAAAAGATAGTATATCCTGTGGATTTGGCTTATGAAGAAAATGGTTCAAGAAAAGAAATAAGTATACAAGGTTTACCAAGCGATAAATCCTTTATGGATATAGGCCACAAAACTATAGAAATATTTGAAGAAGAATTATCTAAAGCAGGTACAATTTTCGTCAATGGACCTGCAGGAGTGTATGAAAATAAGATGTTTGAAGATGGAACTAAGGCTATATGGAATGCTATAGCAGAAGCAAAAGGTTACTCCGTTATAGGAGGAGGAGACACTGTAAGCGCAGCACAACGCTTCATTGATACCAGCAAAATAAATTATGTATGTACTGCTGGAGGCGCCATGGTTAGATTCCTTTCAGGAGTAAAGCTTCCTTTAATAGAGGCAATGAAAAATGCTAAATAAGTAGCAGGAGGTGCAGCATGATAAGTGAAGAAAAGATAAAAGAATTAAAGGCCTTTGCCTTAAATATAAGAATAGAAACATTAAAAGCCATTGGGACATTAGGATTTGGACACCTTGGAGGTGCTATGTCCATAGCAGATGCCATAGCAGTACTTTACGGTGGAACTATGAACATAGATCCTAAAAATCCAAGATGGGAAGATAGAGACTGGCTGGTATGCTCAAAGGGGCATGCTGGTCCAGCTATATATTCAGCACTAGCACTAAGGGGATATTTTAATAAAGAAGAATTATTAACACTAAATAAGCCTGGCACTCATTTCCCAAGTCATTGCGATAGAAATTTAACTACAGGTATTGATATGACCACAGGATCCCTTGCACAAGGTGCTTCTACAGCACTGGGAGTAGCCCTTGGAAATCGCTTAAAAGGAAAAGATAGTTATACCTACTTAATACTTGGAGATGGAGAAATACAGGAAGGTCAGGTGTGGGAAGCAGTAATGTGTGCTGCACATCAAAAGGTAGATAACCTTATAACCTTTGTTGATTGTAATAAGCAGCAGCTTGATGGCTACACAAGGAACATAAATGATTTAGGTGATATAGGCAGTAAATTTGAAAGTTTTGGGTGGCATGAGCAAACCATTGATGGACACAGTGTTGATGAAATTTACAGTGCTATTAAAGAAGCAAAAGAAAATAATGGAAAGCCATCAGTAATAGTATTAGACACCATAAAGGGAAAAGGATGCGGATTTGCTGAAGGGGTACTAAATAACCACCATATGAATGTAAGCAAAGAGCAGATGGAAGAATCTTTAAAGGTACTGGAAAAAGAACTTGAAGAGGTGATGAAATAATGGGCGTAAAGTTAGCTGAAAAAAGAATAATTGAAGAAGTGGCAATGAGAGATATGTATTGTAAAACTCTTATGGAGCTTGCTTCTAAAAATGAAAATATAGTTGCACTTGACGCTGATTTAATGAATTCCATGGGAATGATGCCTTTTCAAAAGGCTTATCCAGAAAGAACTTTTGATGTAGGGATTCAGGAAGCAAATATGGTTGGAGTGGCAGCAGGCATGTCTGCTGTGGGGATAGTACCTTTTGCACACAGCTTTGCACCCTTTGCAACAAGAAGATGTTTTGATCAAATTTTCATATCCTGTGCCTATGCAAAGCTTAATGTAAAAATAACCGGCAGCGACCCTGGAGTTACTGCAGCCTATAATGGAGGAACCCATATGCCCTTCGAAGATATGGGGATACTCAGAAACATTCCTGGCTTAACAATAATAGAACCTGTAGACAATGCTATGCTTAAGGATATTTTAGAACAGATTTCAGATAAGTATGGAGTTTTTTATACAAGGCTCTTAAGAAAAAATCCTGTAAAGATATATGAGGAAGGTTCAACCTTTGAAATAGGAAAGGCAGTACCTTTAAGGGATGGAAAAGATGTAACAATATTTGCCACAGGAATAATGGTAGATGAAGCATTAAAAGCAGCTGAAGAATTAGAAAAAGAAGGAATTTCCGCAAGAGTTTTAAATATGTTCACAATAAAACCAATAGATAAGGAAGCTATAGTAAAGTGTGCAGAAGAAACAGGAGCAATAGTAACTTGTGAAAATCACAGCATTATAAATGGTCTTCGCTCTGCTGTTGCAGAAGTTATAGCAGAAAATATGCCAGTACCTTTGGAAAGAGTTGGAGTCCAGGATAGATTTGGTCAAGTTGGTCCTGTGGACTATTTAAAAGAGGAATATAACCTGACCTATAAGGACATTATGGCAAAGGTTAAGAGAGCAATAGAGAGAAAAGACAAGTGAATAAATATAAATAAGAGGTGAAAAGTCATGCTTAGAATTAGACAGAATGAGGGTTTTAAATTTGGATACAATCCAATAACTACTATGGATGAAACAGAAGATAATACTATGATGGACTTTGGAATATTAAGACTTGGGAAAGGTGAAGCTCATATAGATAAAGATGAAAAGGAAAGAGTGTTTCTTTTAATTACAGGGGAAGTGATTTTTGAGTACGAGGATAAAAAAGAAACAGCACTTAGAAATTCATGTTTTGATGAAGATCCTTGGGTACTTCATGTACCTAAAGGTGTAGAAGTAAAGATTACTGGAATTTCAGAGGATACAGAAATCTGCGTTACTAAAACCACCAATGATACTATATTTGAATCAAAATTTTATACAAATAAAGAATGCAGAAGTGAAAATCGCGGCGCAGGTACAATGAAGGAAGCTTGTACAAGAATAGTGAGAACAGTTTTTGATTATTCAAATGCTCCTTATTCAAACTTGGTTATAGGAGAAGATATAGATTATCCAGGTAAGTGGTCAAGTTACCCACCACATCATCATCCACAGCCAGAAATATATTTTTATAAATTTAATCCCGAAAATGGATATGGGTTCTCAGAGCTAGGTGAAGACGTGGTTAAATTAAAACACAATGATGCAGTAAAGATATTAGATGATGTAACTCATCCACAGGTAAGTGCACCAGGATATGCAATGTACTATATATGGGTAATAAGACACATAGATGGAAATCCATATATAACTCCAGTATTTGTTCCAGAGCATTTATGGCTTACAGATAAGGATGCTGAAATTTGGCCAGATAAATAAAAATAGAGGTGAAAATATGAAGACTATAAGGCTTACAATGGCACAAGCTCTTATTAAGTTTTTAGATAATCAGTATGTAGAGTTTGATGGAATAGAAAATAAATTTGTAAAAGGTATATTTACGGTATTTGGACATGGAAATGTATTGGGTCTTGGGCAGGCATTAGAACAGGATCCGGGGAACCTGATAGTTCATCAAGGAAGAAATGAGCAGGGAATGGCTCATGCAGCTATGGGATTTGCAAAGCAAAAGCATAGAAAGCAAATTTATGCTTGTACTTCATCTGTTGGTCCAGGTGCAGCAAATATGGTAACTGCAGCGGCAACTGCAACTGCAAATAGAATTCCTGTATTGTTTTTGCCAGGAGATGTGTATGCAACAAGACAGCCTGATCCAGTTCTTCAACAGGTAGAACAATTTTATAACTTAAACATCAGTACAAATGATGCCTTTAAGGCAGTAAGTAAGTACTGGGATAGAATATCAAGACCAGAGCAGCTTATGACTGCATGTATAAATGCTATGAGAGTACTTACAAGTCCTGCAGATACTGGTGCTGTTACATTAGCCCTTCCTCAAGATGTGCAGGGAGAAGCCTATGATTATCCTGAATACTTCTTTCAAAAGAGAGTTCACAGAATAGAAAGGACACCTGCTACAAAGGAAATGATCGCGGATGCAGTAAGTCTTATCACAAAGAAAAAGAAACCAATGCTTATATGCGGCGGCGGAGTTAGATACTCGGAAGCGGCAGAAGCATTTAAAACCTTTGCTGAAAAATTCAACATACCCTTTGGGGAAACTCAGGCAGGAAAAAGCGCAATAGTATGGAATCACGAATTAAACATGGGCGGCATAGGAGAAACAGGAAGCCTAGCTGCTAACACTATTGCTAAGGAGGCAGACCTTATCATTGGTGTGGGTACTAGATATACGGATTTTACGACATCATCAAAATGGATATTCCAAAATCCTGATGTAAGCTTCTTAAACATCAATATAGCAGCCTTCGATTCATATAAGTTAGACGGTGTAAGGGTTACAGCTGATGCTAAAGCTGCTTTAGAAGACTTGAGAGTTGAACTTGAAAAAGTAGAATATAAATCAGCATATACAACTGAGATAAGAACTGCTAAAGATGCGTTAAATGCAGAAGTGGATAGAGTTTACAGCGTGGAATACAGTGGTGAAGACTTTGTCCCTGAAGTAAATGATGACCTGGATCAAAAGGCTGTATTTGAAGAGTTTAAAAAGATAACTGGTTCCAGCATTACTCAGTCAAGAGTATTAGGTGTACTTAATGAAATGCTCACAGATAAGGATATAGTCGTTGGAGCATCAGGAAGCCTTCCAGGAGATTTACAGAGAGTTTGGAGGGCAAAGGGAGCTAACACATATCATATGGAATATGGCTATTCCTGCATGGGATATGAAGTAAATGCAAGTTTAGGCGTAAAAATAGCTGAACCTGATAAGGAAGTATATACACTTCTTGGAGATGGGTCCTACATGATGCTTCATTCAGAGCTAATAACTTCTATTCAGGAAAGAAAAAAGATAAATGTAGTTGTATTTGATAACATGACTTTTGGCTGCATAAATAATCTTCAAATAGGAAATGGAATGGGAAGCTTTGGAACAGAATTTAGATTTAGAAACGATGAAACAGGAAAGCTTGATGGAGGATTTGTTCCTATAGATTTTGCTATGAATGCAGCGGCTTATGGATGCAAGACCTATACTGTTAAAACTATAGAAGAATTAAAGGAAGCTATAATTGATTCTAAAAAGCAGAAAGTTTCTACATTAATAGATGTAAAAGTACTTCCTAAGACCATGGTTCATGGATATGGATCTTGGTGGAGAGTAGGCGTGGCAGAAGTATCCGATAAAGAAAAGATACAAGAGACATATAAAAAATTAAGAGAAAACATTGATAAGGCTAGACAATATTAACAGGCAGGGTGGCATAACTTAGGCTGTGCCACTAAGCCTTATATAAGATGGAGGGGGAAACATTATGTTTGACAATAAAAAAGTAAAGCTTGGTATTGCACCAATAGCTTGGACCAATGATGATATGCCAGAATTAGGCGGAGAAAATACCTTTGAGCAGTGCGTAAGTGAAATGGCTCTAGCAGGATTTACTGGCAGCGAAGTTGGAAATAAATATCCTAGAGACACAAATGTACTTAAAAAGGCTCTTGAGCTTAGAGGAATAAACATAGCAAGTGCTTGGTTCAGCTCATTTTTAACAACTAAACCCTTAGAAGAAACCGTTGAAGCTTTCATAAAACATAGAGATTTTCTTCATGAAATGGGAGCTAAGGTTATAGTTGTGGCTGAGCAGGGACACAGTGTTCAGGGTCAAATGGAAACACCAGTATTTGATGGGAAGCCTAAGTTCACTGAAGAAGAGTGGGAAAAACTTGCTAGAGGTCTTGAAGAACTTGGAAGACTGGCAAAAGAAAGGGATATGAAAATAGTATATCACCATCATATGGGTACTGGAGTTCAAACCACTGAAGAAGTTGATAAGCTTATGAGTATGACTGACGAAAACTTGGTTTACTTATTATTTGATACAGGACATTTCACATTTTCAGGAGAAGATCCAGAAGAAATTCTTAAGAAGTATGTAAATAGAATTAAACATGTTCATCTTAAGGATATAAGAAAAGAAGTTTTAGATAGGGTTAAAGAAGAAAAGCTAAGCTTCTTAAAGGGTGTTAAGTCTGGAGTGTTTACAGTTCCAGGAGATGGAATGATTAATTTTGATCCATTATTTAAAGTACTTGAGGAAAATAATTATGAAGGTTGGTTTATTGTAGAAGCAGAACAAGATCCTGCACTTGCAAATCCACTGGAGTATGCAATAAAGGCTAGAAAATTTATAAACGAAAAAACTGGATTATAGGATAGGGGGACATAATAATGAGTGAAAAAATAAGAGTAGGTGTCATTGGGGCAGGAAGAATAGGAAAAATTCATGCTGAAAATATAGCAAAGAGATTTGGAACCCAGGCAGAGCTTGTAGCCATAGCCGATATATTTATGAATGACAGCATAAGGGAGTGGGCTAAAGGCTTAGGAGTAGAAAATATATATGCTGATTATAAGAAAATAATAGATGATCCATCTATAGATGCAGTAATAATTTGCTCATCCACAAATACTCACTCAAAAATAACCGTTGAAGCAGCGGAGGCTGGAAAACATATATTTTGCGAAAAGCCAATTGATTATGATTTAGAAAAGATTTCTGGAGCACTAGAGGCAGTTAAAAAAGCAGGAGTTAAGTTCCAAGTTGGATTTAACAGACGTTTTGACCATAACTTTAAAAAGGTTAGAGAACTTGTTTCTGAAGGTAAAATTGGAGATGTTCATATAGTAAAGGTTACTGCAAGGGACCCAGAACCTCCTTCAGCAGAATATGCAAAGGTATCTGGAGGAATGTTCCTTGATATGACTATCCATGATTTTGATATGGCTAGATATCTAAGCGGAAGTGAAGTAGAAGAAGTTTACACAAATGCAGCTGTTCTTGTGGACCCAGCCATAGGGGAAGCAGGAGATGTGGATACAGCATTAATATCATTAAAGTTTAAAAATGGAGCAATAGGAATTATAGATAACAGCAGAAAAGCAGTTTATGGCTATGATCAAAGAGTTGAAGTTTTTGGTTCAAAGGGATCTGCTGAAGCATCCAACGATACCCCTTCAACTGTTGTGTTAAGTACAAAGGATGGAGTTCAATCCGAAAAGCCATTATACTTCTTCCTTGAAAGATATATGGAATCTTTTGCTGAAGAAATGAAGGAATTCTTTAGTGCAATAATAAATGATACAGATACTGTAGTATCAGGCATAGACGGCTTAAAGCCAGTATTATTAGGCATGGCTGCAAAGAAGTCCTACTTAGAAGGAAGACCAGTTAAGATGGATGAATTTGAAATTTAAAGATTTTAGTTTTAAAAATACATTTTAGTTAGATAAGGTTTAAATATAATAATGTAGTTTTAGAAAATCCATTATAGGGAGATAGAGAAAATGGAAAAACTGTTACAAGGAAAGCTATGCATTGTTACAGGAGCAGCAAGAGGCATGGGGAAAGCTTTAGCTCTTAAATATGCGGAGCACGGGGCAGATGTAGTCTTAATGGATATAAATAAAGAAGGCCTTGAAAAAGCAGCCATTGAAGTAGAACACCTAGGCGCTCATGCACTGCCCCTTGTAGTTAATATGGCTTCATCAAAAGAAATTAATGAAGCTATGGATAAGGTTGAAGCTGAATTTGAAAAGATAGATATTTTAGCAAACTGTGCTGGAATTTCAACCTCAAGATTAATTCTTGATGTTGAGGAAGAAGAGTGGGATAGAGTATTTAATATTAACTTAAAGTCCATTTATTTGATGTGCAGGCGCACAGCTAAAAATATGATAAAAAACAAAGTCCAAAATGGGAAAATAGTTTCAATATCTTCTCAAGCGTCAAAGATTGGGGAGCTGGGAAATGGAGCTTATTGTGCGTCAAAGGCAGGAGTAAACTTGCTTACCCAGGTCCTTGGATTAGAACTAGCTGAGTATGGTATTACAGTTAATGCAGTTTGTCCTGGCTATGTTAATACTGAGATGATGCAGTCAGTTTTTGAGAAGAGAGGGCCAATTGAAGGAATGACTCCAAAGGAATATGAAGGGCTTTTAACAAGCTATGTTCCAATGAAAAGAATGGCCGAGCCTGAAGAAATAGCAGAGTTTATGCTTTTCTTAAGCAGTGAAAAGGCAAATTATATTACTGGAATATCTCATACTATTGCTGGAGGAAAAACGCTTATTTAGAGAGGGGATTTACTATGAGGCTTTGCATTATGACAGATGCTTTAGGATATATGCCCTTTGAGGAGATGCTTGACACTGCATCAAAATTAGGCTTTGAGTCTCTTGAGTTTGCCACTGGTAATTGGTCAAAATCACCCCATTTAAATTTAGATAAATTACTTGGGGACGCTCAAAAACGTGAAGCTTTTATAAATGCTATAGAGAGCAGAGGACTTAAAATAGAAGCCTTAAATTGTTCCGGTAATCAGCTGGCTCCAAATGAGGAAGGGAAAGCACATGATCTGGTAGTTCAAAAAACCTTCAAGCTTGCAGAGCTACTTTGCATTAAAACTATAGTAATGATGTCAGGACTTCCAGGGGGAGCACCTACAGATACAACGCCAAACTGGATAACTACAAGCTGGCCGCCAAGAAATAATGAAATTCTTGACTGGCAGTGGAATGAGGTGGCACTGCCCTATTGGCAAGACATTGTAAAGCTTGCTAAGAATCATGGGATTGAAAAGATTGCTTTGGAGAACCATGGATGCCAGTTGGTTTACAATACTGAAACTTTGTTTAAGTTGAGAAACCATGTTGGACCTATGATAGGAATGAATCTTGATCCAAGTCATTTGTTTTGGATGGGAGGAGATCCTATTTTAGCAGCAAGAGCATTAGGAGATTCAATTTATCATGTTCATGCAAAGGATGTGAGAATTGAGAGAGGAATGGCAGGCGTCAGTGGGGTGCTTGATACAAAACCTATAAGTTCATTTTATACTCGTTCATGGAATTATGTAGCAGTAGGACATGGCCACAGCATAGGATGGTGGAAGGAATTCTTTTCTGTTGTAAGCATGACTGGTTATGACGGTGCAGTTAGTCTTGAGATGGAGGATATGACTATGGATCAGCTAGCTGGAGTCAAGAAATCTGTGAAGGTACTGAAGGAAGCACTTCCTAGAGAATTTTAATAAAAATAATTTTTCAAAGTAGGGCTTAACTCCAGTTATGCCCTGCTTTGTTATATAGGGGGATATAAATGAAGTATAGTGTAGAAATTGCTAAAACAACTATGGAAGTTGAAATCCATGATAAGAATCTTTTAGGAATACTGCATGCAAATGAGGTAGAAGTAGGCTTAACTGGAGGGGAAGAAGTAAAAAGAGCCCTTTATAATCCAATAAGTTCAAGAGGACTACACGAAATAGTTAAACCAGGGGAAAAGGTTGCAATAGTAACAAGTGATATAACAAGACCTATGCCCAGTAAGCTTGTATTGCCATACATTCTTGAAGAGCTAAAAAAGGCAGGTACGGAGAACGATGATATAACAATTGTATTTGCATTAGGCAGTCATAGAAAACATACTGAAGAAGAAAAGAAGTATTTAGTAGGTGAAGAAATTTACAATAGGATAAAATGTATTGACAGCGATTCAAAGGACTTTGTTCACTTTGGATACACTAAAAATAATACTCCTATAGATATTTTTAAACCTGTGGCAGAAGCTGATAGGAGAATATGTCTAGGAAATATTGAGTTTCATTATTTTGCAGGCTACAGCGGAGGGGCTAAAGCTATTATGCCAGGGGTTTCTACTAGAGCAGCTATACAAGCAAATCACAGTAGAATGGTAGATGAAAAGGCACATGCAGGTAATTTAAAAACAAACCCTGTAAGAATAGATATAGAAGATACAATAAAGTTTGTTCCTATAGATTTTATATTAAATGTAGTGCTAAATGAGAACAAAGAAATAATCAAGGCTGTGGCAGGTCACTATATAGATGCTCATAGAGAAGGATGTAAATTCCTTGATAATTTATATAAAACACCTTTAAGAGAAAAAGCTGATGTGGTAATATCGTCTATAGGTGGATTTCCTAAGGATATAAATTTGTATCAGGCACAAAAGGCTCTTGATAATGCTAAGCATGCTGTAAAAGATGGTGGGATAATAATACTTGTAGCTTCCTGCAGGGAAGGACTTGGAGAAAAGGTCTTTGAAGATTGGATTATGGCAGCTGAAAAACCCCAGGATCTTATAGATAGAGTTAAGACAAAGTTCGAGCTTGGGGGGCATAAGGCAGCAGCTATAGCTATGGTACTTCAGAAGGCAAGGGTTTTCTTGGTATCAGAACTTGAAGGTGATTTTGTAAAAAATATATTCCTAGAACCCTATCAGGATGTACAAAGTGCTTATGACAATGCCCTAAAAATCATAGGTGAAGATGCAAAGGTTATTTTAATTCCTCATGGAGGTTCCATATTACCATATATAAAGTAGGTGAAATAGATGAAGATAGGAATTTTGACAAGTGGAGGAGATGCTCCAGGAATGAATGCTGCAATAAGGGCAGTAGTAAAGTCGGCAATCCATAATGGTATAGAAGTTATGGGAATAAAACATGGGTACAAAGGGTTAATTAATGAGGAATTAGTATCATTAGTCAGCTCTGATGTGGATGGAATTTCAGAAAAGGGTGGAACTATATTAAAAACAGCTAGATGTCCAGAGTTCCTGGAGGAACAAGGAAGAAAAAAGGCCATAGAAACATTGAAAAAGTTTGAAATAGATGGACTAGTTGTAATTGGAGGAGACGGTTCATTTCAAGGAGCAGAAAAGCTTGGAAAGCTTGGAGTAAAGGTTATAGGGCTACCAGGAACTATAGATAATGATTTAGCCTACACTGATTACTGCATAGGATTTGATACAACTTTAAACACAGTGCTAGAGTGTATTGCTAAAATAAAAGATACGGATTCCTCCCATGAAAAAACAACTATTGTAGAGGTAATGGGAAGATACTGTGGTGATTTAGCTCTATATTCTGCCTTAGCTGGTGGAGGCGAAATAATATCTACTCCTGAAATGAAACTAGATTTTCATACTATATGTACAAAACTAAGTGAAAACATAGGTAAAGGAAAAAATGATAATATAATTATAATAACTGAAAGAATGTATGATATAGAAGAGCTTCAAAAATACTTAGAGAAAAAGCTAAATATCAGCATAAGAAGTACAGTGCTGGGATTTGTTCAAAGAGGAGGAAACCCGTCAGCTTTTGATAGAGTTTTAGCAGGTAAAATGGGCATTAAAGCTGTAGAATTATTAATGAAGGGCTCTACTGGAAGATTTGTAGGAATTAGAGATAATAAAATCATAGATGTAGACTTTAATGATATAAACAATATAAATGACAATAAACAAAAGGAATATGGTTTGCTAAACGAGCTTTTGTAAAAGTGCCACCCACGTGGCAAGTGGCAAGTTTGAATGTAAAATAGAGCAGATACAAAAATAGCGAAGGCGGAATTTATTTCCGCCTTCGCTGTGTTATATAATTAATTATTTTCTATTTAGTGATAGCAATTTCTTTTCCTTCTTTACGCCACTCAGCAAATTCAGCTGCTGCTGTGAAAAGTACGTCTGTTGATGAGTTAAGTGCTGTTTCGCAAGAATCCTGTATAACTCCTACGATAAAGCCTACACCAACTACCTGCATAGCAACATCATTTGAAATTCCAAAAAGACTGCATGCAAGAGGAATAAGTAATAATGAACCACCAGCTACTCCTGAAGCACCGCAGGCACTTACAGCTGATAATATGCTGAGAATTAATGCAGTAGCTATATCTACTTCAATGCCTAGAGTGTGGACTGCTGCAAGGGCTAAAACAGCAATAGTAACAGCTGCACCAGCCATATTAATAGTAGCACCTAATGGAATAGATACTGAATAAGTATCCTTATCCAAACCAAGCTTTTTACATAAGCTCATATTTACAGGAATGTTTGCAGCAGAGCTACGTGTAAAGAATGCTGTAAGACCACTTTCTCTTAAACATTTAAGTACAAGTGGAAATGGATTTTGACGAATACATAAGTATACTATGATTGGGTTCACAACAATAGCTACAAATATCATACAACCAACTAAAAGTATAATTAATTTTCCATAGCTAAGTAATGATTCGAATCCACTTGTAACAATACTATCAAATACAAGTCCCATAATTCCTAGTGGAGCAAAGTTTATAACCCATATAACCATTTGGGATAGTGCATCTGAAAAATTAGAAATCATTGTTTTTGTAGTATCAGGTGCATTTTTTAAAGCTAAGCCAAGAAGTACCGCCCAGGCTAATATGCCAATATAGTTAGCATTGAAAAGTGCTTTTACTGGATTATCAACAAGGTTCATAAGTAATGCTTTAAGGACCTCTGTTACACCCCCAGGAGGAGTCACGTTCTCAGCTCCACCTGCAAGTATTAAATTTACTGGGAAAAGGAAGCTTGCCACAACTGCCACAAGTCCAGCTAAAAATGTTCCTACAAGATAAAGTACTATAATAGATTTCATGTTTGTTTGATGACCAGCCTTGTGTTGAGAGATGGCTGACATTACCAAGAAGAGTACTAATATAGGTGCAATGGCTTTTAAAGCACCTACAAATAAAGAACCGAAAATAACGATTGGTTTTGCTGTTTCTGGAATAAATCTAGCTAAAAGAATACCAATAACTAAACCTATAATTATTCGTTTTACAAGGCTTAAATTATTCCACTTTTTTATTAGGTCTTTCATAATTTTTCCCCCTTAATATTTAATCTATCAAGAATATTTGTTTATATATAATTTTGTTAGTGTTTTTAACAAATAAACACTTGTACACTCTCTGAATACGATAAATATTATCATCTTTCGACTAGCTTGTCAATAATAAGGTTTATGGATATTTCAACCAATTTTTCTTTGATAATTTTAATGATTTTTTTAAGGCTTTATAGCAGATGAATCAACCAATTTATAGTGCTCAAAAAGGAGCTTCATTAAACTCTTACATAAATTCAGATAAAAACAAAATAATATATACATATACTATAAAAAGGAGAGATACATATGGAAATAATGGATAATTGGAATGATTGGAAGAAAACTCTTGGCAAGGCTGTTGACCTTGGTGAAACAGTAGGAATGTCTGATAAAATCATAACTAATATAGCTGAGAAAGTTGGAACCTACCTTTCAAATAATGTAGATCCACATAATGATCAGGAGAGGCTTCTTAAGGAGATGTGGGATGCAGCAAGTGAAAACGAGAGACAGGTTTTAGCTAAACTTGTTGTAAAAATTAGTGATAAATAAATATCTATATGGAATTCTTCTACTAATATATAAATTAATCCAGTGGTTTCATTTTGAACTGCTGGATCTTTTTATATAAAAGAGCTAAAAACATTTGTATAAAATAGTTGGATAAATCACTTTTAGGGAATATTAAAACTGAAATTGGTCTAGAATTTAGATAATCTTTCAGATAATCGAATAAACATCATTACAATTGAGGATTATTATAATCTGAGATTACTGTAGACAAATATCGTCAAAACAACTTATAATATAACATAGTAATAGGAGTTTCATAAGAAAAGAGGATGAATGATGAAGGATATTGAAAATACGTTATTTAATGGAGAATTAGGAATAATTGCATTGCAAAGCTGTAAAGAACTTGGAGAGAAAATAAATTATCATATTAAAGAAAAAAGAAATGAAGAAAGATCCTATCTAATAGAAACTGAGGATATAAGGTTTTCTAATGGAGAAGGAAAAGTAAAACTAGGAGATTCTATAAGAGGAAAAGATGTTTACATACTTTGTGATGTTGGTAATTACAGCATCCAATATAAAATGTTTGGTTTTATGAATCACATGGGACCAGATGAGCATTTTCAAGATATTAAGAGAACGATTTCTGCAATCAGGGGAAAAGCATCTAGAATTACTGTAATAATGCCCTTATTATATGCATCAAGACAACATAGAAGAAAAGGAAGAGAATCCCTTGACTGTGCAATGGCATTACAGGAATTGGAAAGATTAGGAGTGCATGAGATAATAACTTTTGATGCCCATGACCCTAATGTTCAAAATGCTATTACATTAACTTCTTTTGAAAATTTATATCCTACTTTTGATATAGTGAAATCATTTATTACAAATGAGGAAGAATTAGAAATAAATAAAGATAATTTAATAGTTATAAGTCCTGATACAGGTGCTATGGATAGGGCAATTTACTATTCTAGTGTATTAGGCGTTGATGTAGGATTATTTTATAAGAGAAGAGATCATTCAACAATTGTAAATGGTAAAAATCCTATTGTAGAGCATGAATACATGGGGAGAGATGTATCAGGCTGTGATGTTTTAATTGTTGATGATATGATAGCTTCAGGAGAATCTGTATTTGATATTGCAATAGAGCTTAAAAAACGTAATGTAAAAAATGTTTATGTAGCAGCTACTTTTGCATTTTTTACTGAAGGAATAGAAAAATTTCAGAAATTCTATGATGAAGGTATTATAAAGAGAGTTTATTCAACAAACCTAACTTATATTCCGCAGCATGTAAAAGAAGCAGAATGGTTTAGAGAAGTAGATATGTCATTCTTTATTTCAACGATTTTAAATAAATTAAATTATGATCAATCTATAGCTTCATATTTAGATGCAACTAATGTTATTAAGGAATTATTGAATAAAGAGTAACAGCAGCCTTATAATAATTAATGAGTCTATTAATTACATATATAAAGATTAAAAGTCAATGTTTAATGTTATTAAGCATTGACTTTTACTTTTCTTGTCTTAGGCATAGAAAAGTAGTGTGTTTCTAGGTTTACACCTCTTTATCCAGAAACTATACCTAAGTTTTTTAAAGCTTTATTAAATTAAGTTATTCAATGACCATAAAAATAGTTTCCGTATATTATAATATTAATTATAAATTAATAATCAAAACTATTATTAATATCATATGTATTAATAACATGCAAAAGGTATAAAATTTAAATAGTAAGCAAAAGGGAATCTTTTCAAAATAATCTTTAAAGGAGGTTATAAACGTGAAGTTTTTTAGGAGAGTTGCCTCATTTATAATAATGTTGGCACTGACAGGGGTTACTGGATGTCAAGTACAGAAACAGCCCGTGATGGAAGCTGGGATATCTGCTCCTACATCTGTGGAGACAATGGATATGGCTGTATACTACTTGAAGGACAATAATAATGAAATGTATCTTGTACGAGAGGTACACAAGGTTCCGAAAAGCAGTGGCGTTGCTAGGGCATCTTTGAATGAATTGATTCTAGGTGAGCCAGTTACCCCAGGAGCTTTTAAGGTATTACCGAAAGATACGAAGATTTTAGGAATTAAAATTGAAAATGGACTAGCAACAGTGGATTTCTCTAAAGAAGTGCTTAAGGCTAATGTTGGCTCTAGTGGCGAAATGCTGGGTATTGCTAGCATAGTAAATACGCTTACAGAGTTTCCAACTATCCAAAAAGTAAAGTTTACAGTTGAGGGAAAAGATAGTAACGCTATGGATTGGTGGGGACATATGGGCCTTTATCAGCAGCCTTTTAAGCGAAATCTCAGTTTTGTTCATGAGCCTGCTATCTGGGTTACTTCACCTATAGCAAATCAAACAGTAAAAAATACTTTTAAAATCAAAGGAAATGCCAGGGTATTTGAAGCTTTTGTAAGTTTTTCCCTAAAAGATGCTCGTGGCAATATTTTAGCAAAAGGCTCAACTAGGGCTACGGCAGGTGCTCCAGAACGTGGAGATTTTGAAATAGAACTTAACTTCATACCATCTTCTGCAGGAAAGGGACAACTGGAGGTATTCGAGGAAAGTATGAAGGATGGAAGCCCAATAAATATGGTGGTTATTCCAATTAAGTGGTAGTAATATTAATAAATAGCTATCTTAAAACTAGGAAATAGAATAAGTATAGAAATTACAGAGATTTTTCATCAGCACAAATTTCTGTAGTTTTTTTATTTGGGAAGCTATTTAGACATAGAGAAGAATACAATTAATAAAAGAAATTAGTTACAATCCAAATGGGGTTCTTAATATATTTGTTGTAGAATTATGTCACATAATTTGTTTTGACATATAATTTGCAGGATATTAAACTAAATGTAATAAATAGAAAAAATAAACAAATTAATGTCTAATATATTAACAAACTGCAAGATGTTATACAATAATTTCGATAGTACAGAAGGTGTTAGAAAGTTATGGCGGATATGAATAATGCTACTGCAGATTCTTTTTATGAACAGCTATTTGAAAATAGTAATGACATACAAGTCATAGTAGATGGTGAGAATGGACAAATTGTAAATGCTAATAAAAGAGCGTGTGAATTTTATGGATATCCTAAGGAAAAAATAAAAAAATTTAAAATATACAATATAAGTAAGGCTAAGAATTTAGAAGAAATAGGACATGTATTTAACCAGCCTTTAAATTGTAAAAGTGCTGAAATATATTTAACACATAAATTAGAAAATGGCTCGGAAGAAGATGCTAAGGTAATATTTTCGAAAATGTGCATAAATGAAAAGATATATTTTAACATGACAATATTAGATGTTTTAGAAGATAAAAATATTAAAGTTCAAAAAAACAACACAGAAAAAGAACTAACAAGAGCTGAAGTGGATTATCGCAAAATGCTGGAACACTTACCGGTGGCAGTAATAGTTTCTTTAGGAATAGAGCAAAGCATGCTGTATCAAAATCAATTATTCATAGAATTCTTTGGTCATGCTTTTCAGGAATCTTGTGATATAACAGAGTGGTGGAGTATGGCGTATCCAGATCCAGGGTATCGTGAATCGGTATTTGAAGAATGGAATGCTAGATTATCTGAAGCAATCAAAAATCAGTCTAAAATTGAACCTATGGAAGTTAATATAACTATCAAAGATGGTTCTATAAAACAAGTTTGTGTACATGCTACTGTAGTTGGTGATATGAATTTTATTACATTTATAGATATGACCGAGAGAAAACAGGCTGAAGATGCAATAAGATTGATAAATTCCTATAACAGAAGTTTGATAGAAACTAGCCTGGATGTTCTTATGACAGTTGATTCACAGGGCAGCATTAGAGATGTAAATTCAACAACAGAAAAAGCAACTGGATACTCACGTGAAGAACTTATTGGGACACATATTTTCAACTATTTTACTAATCCTGAAAAGTTGAGGAATGCACACAATCAAGTTTTTAGGGATGGTATTATTGAGGACTGTGAGCTTGAACTTAAACATAAGGATGGACACACTACTACAGTCATATGTAATGCTTCAGTTTATAAAGATGAATGTGGACAAGTGGAAGGAGTCTTTGTAACTGCTAGAGATATTAATGAACGTAAGATGAGAGAAGCAGAATTAGAAAGACAAAAATCAGCAGCAGAGGAAGCAAATGTTTTAAAAAGTGAATTCTTAGCTAATATGTCTCATGAATTAAGAACTCCAGTAAATGTTATTTTTAGTGCAATTCAACTTTTTGAGTTATATTTCAAGAAAAGTTCAGATACTAATTCACTAAATTGCGATAAGCATTTGAAAGCAATGAAGCAAAATTGCCATAGATTATTGAGACTTATAAACAATCTTATTGATATAACAAAGATAGGTGCAGGTTTTATGGAGTTGCAGCTTAAAAATGTAAATGTAGTAAGTATAATAGAAGAGATAACCCTTTCGGTTGGGGAATATGCAAAAGTGAAGGATATATATATACAGTTTGATACTGAAGTTGAAGAAAAAATAATGCCTTTAGATCCGGACAAATTGGAAAGAATATTTCTAAATTTACTTTCTAATGCTATTAAGTTTACAAGTAAAAATGGCAAGATCTTTGTAAATATCTACGATAGAGGGACAAGTGTGGTAATTTCAGTAAAAGATACCGGTATTGGTATACCACTGGATAAAATAAATGTAATATTTGATAGATTTATTCAAGTGGAGAATACAATGGTAAGAAATAATGAAGGAAGTGGCATTGGCCTTTCTATTGTTAAGTCTTTCGTTGAAATACAAGGTGGTACAATTAATGTACTAAGTGAGGTAGGTCTGGGGAGCGAATTTATAATAGAATTTCCAGTAAATATTCTATCGGAGGAATATGGCAAAGATTATAATATCATAGACAATAAACAAAATTATGCGGAAGTACTAGATATTGAATTTTCTGACATATACAAATAATCTATATAAAATTGAATTTCAGTTAATAATATAAGAGGCATCTGTAGTCTGTAGGTTACAGATGCCTTTTATATTGTTACTAATTTACTTGGATAAATTATGTTGATTTTCCTATGTTAGCACGAATTATCTTTATTTTCTCAATATTATTCGTTATAATTATCTCATAATCTTTTGTGAAAAATATGGTTTTAAAGGGAATTATAATCAGTGATTAGAAAATCACTTTATAGAAACAATATAGAAATGGAGTATATTCAAAATGATGGTTTTATTACAAGTCCAAATAAATATTGTTTTATCTATTTTGTTAGTTATTTTATTTGGACATGCTTATTTTAATATAAGTAGGAAAAAAGTAACTAATAGGTTATTTATGTGGATAATGGGATTGACAGGAGTTACTTTAATATTAGAGATATTTAGTATTGCATTAAACAATCCCAATTTAAAGCAATTTATGATATTGCATAAGCTAGTTAATATAATTGGATTTATAGTGACTCCAATTATTCCACTCCTTGGATATATATTTATTAAAGAATGGGTTAATAGATATCAGAAAGAAAAAATAAGACTAAATACTATTCTACTATTGCCATTGTTTATTAATGTTATAGCAACTTTGATAAGTTATAATGGAAATGGATGTTTTTACATTACTAGTGAGAATATATATGAAAGAGGATCCTTGTTTTTTATTTTACCCTGCGTAAGTTATATATACTTTTTATATAATTTATATTTTATTTATAAGCATCGTAAAAAGTTTACTCGGTCAGAACTTATTATATTTAGTTTATTTTATATTGTACCTGCCATATTTACAGCTATTCAACTAAAACAGTCTATTTATTTAGCCACTTGGAATAGTGCAGCAATAATTATAGTTATTACTTATATTTTTTTACTTAATGATCAGGCATATCGGGATAGTTTGACAGGGCTAGAAAATCGTTTAGCCTATGAACATTATGCTCAAAATATAGATCATAAAAAGCATAATAAACTTTATATAGTGTATATAGATATAGATGATTTTAAGAGCATTAACGACCAATATGGACATTGTGAGGGAGATGAAGCAATTAAGGCATTTGCTAATTTACTTGTTGAAAGTTTTCTAAAAGGACAAAATAAACTAATACGTTTAGGAGGAGATGAGTTTTTAGTTTTACTGAAAGTGAAACAGGAAGAGAAGGTTTTAGCTTATATTCGGAACTTAATTGAAAATGTTGAGGCGTATAATAGAGGGGGAAAACCATATAAGCTTAGATTTAGTTATGGCATGGCGTGCTATACAAATGATTATGAGAATATTTGTGAACTTCTAGAATATACAGATAAATTGATGTATGAGCAAAAGCAAACTAGAAAGAATAAGTTATAAGTTAAAGTATGTAGTACATTTAGAAAGGAGAACTTATGAAAAAGTTCATTATATTAACAGAAAGTGGAGCAGATGTGCCTTTAGACCTAGTAAACTTACACCAAATTTGCGTGCTTCCAATGCATGTAATCATGGATGATATAGATTATTTGGATGGTTCTATACCTGTAACAAAAGTATACGATTATTATAAGAGAACTAAAAAGATACCAACAACATCAGCAATAAATCCTAATGAATATCAGCATATGTTTGAAAAACTAACCGAAGAAAATCCTGAGTGCAGCATTATCCATATCAGCTATTCATCTAAGGCTTCCTGTACCTATCAAAATGCTTTGATCGCTTCTGATGGCATGACAAATGTTTATCATGTTGATTCTTTAAGTGTTTCAGGTGGAGAAGCAGCAATTATACTTAAAGCAGCTGAGCTTGCCCAAAAGTATCCAGAGATTTCGCCAGAAGACTTAGTTAAGAAAATTGAATCTTTTGTGGATAGGGCAAGGGTATCATTTATTCCTGGAAACCTCGAATATCTTAAGGCTGGAGGGCGTTTGTCCAATGCCGCATATTTAGGTGCGTCTATACTTCAGCTGAAACCATTAATTGAAATTGTAGACGGCAAATTGGTTGCAACAAAAAAGTATCGCGGTATAATGAGCCGTGTTGCTCAGAAATATTTAAATGAATGTTTTGACAGATACAATTTTGACAAAGAGCAAATCTGCTTTTTATATTCATTAGGACTTGAGGAACATATAAAACATAATATGGAACAAATCGCAAAAGAAAGAGGCTTTAAAAAAATCATATGGACTCAAACGGGATGCGTAATCTCAACCCATAGTGGGCCAGGAGCTATCGGAATAGCAGGGTTTGAAGTTTAGTGCTAAATTTAGTTTGAAAAAAATATAAAAATACAAAATAAGAGGTGAGCTTGTGCTTACCTCTTATAATTTATAAAGATAGATAAAATTATAGAAAATTGTTATCTACATATTGGATAAAACCTGTATAACCTCATTTATATCAGGTAATTCTTGAGAGTAATATACCTTCGTCCATTTAACTTTACCGCTTTCATCTATTATAATGTTTGCTCGTTCGGATACTCCATGTTCCTCATTAAATATTCCATAGTCTTTTGCAACTTTTCCATGAGGCCAAAAGTCTGAAGGAAGACTTACATTATTAATTAAGATTGCTGCTGCCCATGCCTTTTTACAAGGTGTAGGGTCAACACTGAATCCAAGAGGAACTGTATTGAGTTTTTGAAAGGTTTGCCAGTTATTTTCTAGTGTTCTCATTTGATCAGTACATACTGGTGTCCAAGCAATGGGATGCCAAGAGAGCAGTACCTTTTTTCCTCGATAGTCTGATAAATTTATGGTTTGATCTTTATTATCTTTTACGCTGAAGTCTGGTGCAACATTACCCACTTCAATAAGTTTCATTATAATAGTCTCCTTTCAATGATACATGTATTAATATTAGGATGCTCTGAGCAAGTGAAATTTATGCAGGGTATGGAACTTTATGGATGGCTTGGAGTGAGATTTGTCAATATGAGAAAAATATGATACTATATGATGGCATATAAGGAACCCCTTATATATTTTTTTGTAAATTTCAGGTTTACTACTTAATATTTATATTAAGTAGTAAAATGGGAAAATAATTCTTATATATTAAAACTAACAATAAGCGGAGGAAACGGAAATATGATTAATTTACCAAATTGTCCAAAATGTAACTCAGAATATACTTATGAAAATGGAAATGTTTTAGTTTGTCCAGAATGTGCTCATGAATGGACTTCAGAATCAGGAAATGAAAATAGTGAAGATAAAAAGATTGTCAAAGATTCAAATGGAAATATCTTAAATGATGGTGATTCCGTAACAGTAATCAAAGACCTAAAGGTAAAAGGAAGCTCATCATCCATAAAGATGGGTACAAAAGTAAAAAACATAAGATTAGTTGATGGAGATCATGATATAGATTGTAAAATTGATGGATTTGGAGCTATGAAATTAAAATCTGAATTTGTTAAAAAAATATAAAAAAACTATATACTAAGTAATGATAATCCATTTTTATAAATTTTAACTAATCTAGCGATAAAAAGAGTAAAAGCTTGAAAATCAAATGTAAATATAATGAAGAACATGCAAACATTGTTGACAATCATATGTTTTTGTTTTACAATGTAAACGATGTATAAAGTGAATAATTTACTAGTTGAAGGATATAAGAGACGACTTTAAAGGTGGCCGAAGGGACAAACTTTATTTTATCCCAATGAAATAAAGTGAAATTCTCAGGCAAAAGAATTATATCTGGATAGACTCTGGACTTAAACAGAGAGAGCAAACTTGGGGTTTGTTCTCTCTTTATTTTTTTATTTTTTACGAGAATAGCTATTCCAATATATAAAACTAAATATACACTATACTAGGTGAAGGGTATAAGAGAGAGCTTAAAGTTTTAAGCCGCCGAAGGGACAAACTTTATTTTATCCCAATGAAATAAAGTGAAATTCTCAGGCAAAGGGATTATATCTGGATAGACTCTGGACTAAACAGAGAGAGCAAACTTGGGGTTTGTTCTCTCTTTATTTTTTTCTTAAATACATTAAAAGATTCACAGAGAGGAGATATCTTATGGGGGATTCTAATAATATTAAAAAAGGTTATTTTTATGCATTACTTGCAGGAGCTTCTTGGGGGGCTATGGGGATTTTTGTAAAGAATTTAGCTAATCTTGGGTTTGATTCTATGACTATATCGTCTTTTAGACCCACTGTTGCGGTAATAGCTTATATTATTATCAACTTAATAAAAGATCCAAAGTGTTTTAAAACAGATTTGAAAGGACTATTGCTATTTGCTATTTACGGTGTATTTGCCTTAGATGGAATGTTTATATCTTCTACTTATGCAGTTAAGTATACAGGGGTTGCTACTGCTTCAGTTTTATTGTTTATTAACCCTATTATTGTAGTAGTTTTATCCTACTTTATATTCAAGGAAAAATTCACAGTTAAAAAATTTATAGCTTTAATATTAGCTATAGTAGGGTGCTGCTTAGTAGTAAAAGCATATGATAGTAGTGCTTTTAAAGTAAATTTAATAGGTATTATATGGGGAGTAACTTCTGGCTTTGCAGTTGCACTTCAAAATATTTTAGGTAAAATAGGTATAAAAAAATATTCATATAAAACGCATTTAATATATTCATTTTTATTTGGAGCAATATTTTTATGGTTCTTTGCACCACCATGGACATTAGTAACATCGGTTAAGGATACATCTTCATTAGTTAACATTATTGGACTTGGAGTTGTGGCTACTCTTGTACCAAATTGTTCAATTGTAAAATCACTTCAATATATTGAATCAGGTAAAGCAAGTATTGTAGCAAGTGTAGAACCTGTAATAGCCTCGATATTAGCATTTATGATATTTGGAGAATTATTCGAAGTTCCTCAGTTAATAGGTATAGTCTTGATTATGTCTTCAATAATTCTAATTCAGCTAAAGGAGAAAGTACAAAATATTGAAGAAGAAAAGATGCCTTCTGGTATAAGCAATACTATAAGTGATGAGTTGATTGAGGATATGAATAATGAAATAAAAGATAATTGTAATACTAAGGTAAAATTAAAAAGACCAAGTGAAAAATTCAAAGGTCAAATAGTATTTAATAGAGAATGAGAGAGCTAGCACCTCCTCATTCTTTTCTTTTTTTACATGAATTCGGAGAATGTTTTTAATCGACAAAATAGTCAAAATGTGTTATATTATAGTGTGGTGAATAAAGAGATATATAACAATAGTAGATGACTATTAGTAAATATTAAAAAGTCAAATATTAGGATGCTACCGGTATATTTGTTTTGAGAATAAGATGCTAATCCCATAACTCCCAATGTATATATAGGAAGGATGCGTTGAGAAAATGAAGGAAATGATAGATGTATTTAGAAAGGAAAAGAAATATATTATATCACAAATAACATCTAGTAAATTGTATCACTTACTTTCGCAGGTTTTACATGAAGACGTACATAATTCTTCCAATGGAGGGTATATGGTAAGGTCATTATATTTTGATACAATAGATGATACTGATTATATAGAAAAAGAGGAGGGATACGAATATCGAAAAAAGGTTCGGCTGCGTATCTATTCCCCAAGTCAAAATAGTGCTAAGCTAGAATTAAAGGAGAAAATGGGAGATAGCCAGCGCAAACGGTCGCTTATAATTTCAAAGGAAGATGCATTGATGTTAATAGCAGGAAGATATGAATGCTTATTAGCTTATAAAAGTCCTTTTGCAGAAGAAATGTATTTTCTTATGGCGCAGCAGCTATATATGCCAAAATGCATTGTGCAATATAATAGAACTGCATTTCACGTGCCGGAAAATGATATCCGTATTACCCTTGACGCTCGTATTGAAGCAACTGAAAATAATTTTAACCTATTTAATACAAATATAAATTTGTATCCAGTTAGTCATTTCGATGATGTAACATTAGAAGTAAAATATAATGGATTTTTATTAAGTTATGTGAGAGATCTATTGTCAACATGTAATAAAATATCCACTTCAAACAGCAAATATTGCCTAGCTAGAAGTGTTAGCCAATGTAACGGTGGATTATTTACGTAAAAATGGTTCTTAAGTTAATAATATAATAATTTATGAATTTAAGTATGGAGGAAACTATGAAAGAACAATTATTTGATTACTTAGTTACAAATACCGGAGCATTAACATTAGAAGGCGTTTTGTTTAATTTTTTAATGGCAGTTGTGCTAAGTGCTGTTATATACATATCTTACCGTTTTTCACATTCCGGTGCATTATATAGTGCACGTTTTAATGTGTCTTTAGTTATGCTTACACTAATCACAACTTTGGTTATGAACGTAATTGGAAATAATATAGCCCTATCATTAGGCATGGTTGGTGCTCTATCTATTGTACGTTTTCGTACAGCTATCAAGGATCCAAGAGATACAGCCTATATATTTTGGTGCATTGCTGTTGGAATATGCTGTGGTGTTTCAGAATTTATGATTGCTGGAGTTGGATCATCAGTAATATTTTTATTTCTGTTAGCGTTTGGAATGGTTAAAACTAATGACCGCTATTTACTTGTTATTCGCGGACAACGTAAATGCGAAGAATATATCGAAAAAATTGTGAATGCTCAATATAAAGGCAAAGCACGTTTAAGAGTAAAGAACACTTCACCTGAAACAGTAGAATACATATACGAGCTGTCTCAAGTAATAATTAATGCTGCAAATAAAAATGAAGAATCTATTACGGACAAGTTATATAAAGATGAAGGTATTGCTAATGTGAATGTTGTATGCCAAAATGATGAGATAAATCGATAAAGGATGGTTCAAAATGACAAATAAACGCATTATCAGTTTAATAATAATTATTGCAAGTCTTATTATCGTTTTTAGTGTGACTATTTATAATAATAAAAAAGTAGAGATAAAAAGTACTAATTCTTATAATCAACCATTAATTAGTGCTGAACAGGAAGATAATGCACTTGCATCTTTGAATAAGGATTTTACATTGAAAAAAGATTTCTCTTCTCATTTACCAATAGTCATTATTGATACTAAAGGCATAGAACCACCGATAAATACAAAATTTAATCCTAAAACACTCCTTTTCGAACCAATTAAAGGCATTGAGGCCTATGTAAATGGTACTATACAAGTGATAGATAATGGAAAAAGGAACCATTTAACCGATAAGGCATCAGTTGGGAGTAAAATAAAAATAAAACGACGTGGCAATACATCAATGCAATATGCTAAGCCTCAATATTTAGTAAAGTTAATAACAGAAACAGGACAAGATAATGAACTACCATTACTAGGTATGGGTGAAGATAATGAGTGGATTATCAATGGTACTATGACTGATAAAAGCATGATGCGTAATTATTTATCTTATCGTATTGCATCACAGTTTATGCCGTACACACAAGATAGCAAGTATTGCGAAGTGGTGACAAAAGAAAAGGGTACCTATACCTATCAGGGAGTTTATCTTTTAGAAGAAAGCGTTAAACAAGGTCCAGACAGAGTAAATATTTCTAAATATAAGCCTACAGAACATTATAATAGTTATATGGTTCGCAGAGACAGATATGATGAGGAATCTATTATGCTTAACACATATGCTACTGAAAAGAAGCTTAGTAAAGGTTATCTCGGATTACGTTATCCTAGTAAACACAGTGTAACTCCAGAAATGATAGATTACATTGAAAAGGATATAAGCAAAATAGAGAGAATACTATATTCAAATAGTTTTTCGGAATTTTCTACTTATCCTAAATATATCAACGTTGACTCTTTTATTGATTATTTTCTGGTCAATGAGTTTTTTGGAAATTATGATGCAGGTAATAATTCTACTTATATGTACAAGGAATTAGGAGGAAAGCTTTGTATTGGGCCGGTATGGGACTATGATGGTGCTGTAGACAATTATACCGAACAACCTATGCATATCGAAGTGATGGCTTTTCAAACATCACCATGGTTTGATAGACTTATAACAGACAAAGCATTTGTATTAAAACTTGAAAAACGCTATTCAGAACTTAGAAGAAAATATCTTTCTGAAGAAAATATTATGAGCACTATTGAACAAATTCAAGCATATATTGGCCCAGCTAAGGAACGTGAGTGGTTTCGTTGGAATGATATTAGGAAAAAGCAAAATAGTTATGAATTAAAATCCTATGTAGATGCAGACAATGACGTGATTTATCGTAAAACTTCTAATTATGATCAAGAGATATATAAGCTAAAAACAATTTTAAGAAAACATGGGAATGTAATTCTCGAAAGGTTAGAAATTTTAGAAGGGAGTACAATATGGGAAACAAATTGGAGCAGTCGAAAGAATGTAATGTTGTTATTGGTTATTGCATTGTTCTGTGTTCCAATAATTTATGTATCTAGGAGCTAATATCGTAGTATGAACCTATTAATAAATAGGACAAGGAGGAGGTTTATAACTATGAATAAATTTATAATTATCAATATAGTATTCTTTTTTTCATTAATTATTTCCTTTCATACCCACAGTGTTTTTGCAGCAGATATACCCAAAAAGCTTGAGAAAGTTAAATACTTCTTGCAAGTGGTAGATACACCTTTTTGGATATGGTTCTTTAGAATATGCTTTTGTGTTTGTTTATTAAGTATAATAATAAGTTTTTTTTATTATGAAAATAAAAAAAACTGAAAAGTATTTGTTGTGTAGGAGAAGGTAAATGTTATTTTCAAGTATAATATTTTTATTTTATTTTTTACCAGTTGTAATACTGGTTTACTATTCGTTAAGCATTTCAAGATTAGCACAGAATATTTGGCTTTTTATTTCTAGTATTTTCTTTTATGCATGGGGTGAGCCCATTTATGTGCTGATTATGTTATTTTCAATTTTATTAAACTCATTATTTGGAATTTTTATTGAAAAAAGTTGGGAAAATGAGAAAAGAGCGAAAATATTAGTTGTTGCGGCTTGTTGTATAAATATCGGTATATTATTTGTATTCAAGTACTTGAATTTTATGATAGAAAATATTAATGACATATCTGGGCGTCAGTTACTGCCGACTACAACAATAGCGTTGCCTATAGGGATTTCATTTTTTACTTTCCAAGCATTATCATATGTTATTGATGTTTATACAGGAAAAACAAAAGTAGAAAAAAATCCATTTTATGTTGGGTTATATATAGCATTCTTCCCACAGTTAATTGCAGGGCCTATTATTCAATATAATGATATTGCCGATCAAATTAGAAATCGTACTTCTACTTGGAGAAAGTTTTCAGTGGGATCATGCCGGTTTGTGACAGGATTAGGAAAAAAAATGTTGCTAGCCAATAATTTTGCTGCAATGGCAGATAACATTTTTAACTGGTCAACAATTGGTCAACAATCATATGAAGTTCCGGTGATGCTTGCTTGGCTGGGGGCAATTGCCTATACATTGCAAATATTTTTTGACTTCTCTGCATATTCCGATATGGCAATTGGATTAGGCTTAATGTTTGGATTTAAGTTTGAGGAAAACTTTAATTATCCTTATATTTCAAGGTCTATCACAGAATTTTGGCGAAGATGGCATATTTCATTGTCAACTTGGTTCAGAGAATATGTATATTTTCCACTGGGTGGTTCAAGAGTTAAAAGTAAAGATAAAATGGTACGTAATCTATTTGTTGTATGGCTATTAACAGGTATTTGGCATGGAGCAAATTGGACATTCGTATTTTGGGGAATGTGGAATTTTATCTTCATATTAGCAGAACGTTTTTTACGATATCATGAAAATAATCAGCATCCAATTTTAATGAGCGTATATACAATGATTATAGTAACATTTGGTTGGGTAGCTTTTAAAGCAAATGATTTATACCAGGCTGGGAGATATTATCTTAACATGTTTGGGCTTAATAATAATGGATATCATAGTGATTTAGCACTTGTATTTATCAAGGAAAATGCTTTATGGCTGACTTTAGGAGTTTTGTTATCTACACCAATTGCAAGAAAGATGAATTTGCTACTAGCAGAACGAAAGATGCCTGTGATTGGGACTGTATATACTATTGCTTATCCAATTGTAATGATTGGTCTATTTATTATATGCGTTGTTTACTTAGCAAGAGGTACATATAATCCGTTTATCTACTTTAATTTTTAAGTTGCAAAGGAGGCATAGAAATGAAACAGTTTTTTATGAAAAAGTATATATTTGCAGGAATACTTATTTTTATATTATTTGCCTTCGGCATTGCCAATTTTATATATCAGTTTGATGAGATGAATGAAACTTTTAAAAAGTATGGCAAAGTAGCTAATCAAAGGGATATAAAAAACTTAATTAGTAAAGTAGAAGAAACGGCCAATGAGGAATTGTTATGTAAAATCAATTTTATTGAAACTTACGGTTATATTCAAAAGTTGTTGGGCAAAAGTGAAATAGATAATTTTACCTATGGAAAAGATAAGAAAGGTTATTTAAATTATGCAAGCTTTTATAGAGAAGATGATCCTAATTTAAAAGAATATGCAAAACGAATTCGAAGATTAAAGCAAAGTGTTGAAAGCAAAGGTACTAAAGTTTTATTTATTAATCCACCGGAAAAGTATGTACCAAATATCTCAGTATTTGATAAAGGTTTTCCAATTAATGATACAAATAAAATTCAAGATGAATTTTTGCTTTATCTTCATAATAATGGTGTGGAAACATTAGATTTACGCAAAACAATATTAGAATCAGGACTACCTTATGAAAAACTTTTCTATAAAACAGACCACCATTGGACGGTGGAAGCAGCTTTTCTTGCGTTTCGGGCCTTAGTAGCTGACATGGAAAGTAGATATGATGTAAAACTTGATCCAAAGGGATTTTATCGTAATTTAAATAATTATAATAAATACTATTATAATCAAAGCATGCTTGGTTCTATGGGACGAAATTCAGGAATTAATTATAGTGGCTTAGATGATTTTACACTTATTACACCTAAATTTAAAACAAATTTACTTTGGGAAGCTGAAGATGTTGATGGGGATAAAAAGCATAAAGAAGGTAGTTTTGAAGAGTCCATATTACAATTAGATCTTTTATCTTCATCTGAAATTTATTCTGTTTCTAAGTACGATACATACATTGAAGCTATTAATCCATGGGATAAAATTACAAATAATAATAATCCACATGGTCTAAAAATATTGTGTATACGAGATTCTTATTTTTCACCAACTCTTTCTTTCTTGGCACCATTATGTAGCCAAATACATATGATTTGGCCATTGGCAACTTCAAATAGGGTAGATGTTGAAAAGTATATAGAGAAATATAAATTTGACTATGTATTTATAGAATTATACCCGCATAACATTAAAGAGGAAGCCTTTCCTTATTTTAAAAGTGAAAAGAAAGAATAAAAATAATACTAAGAAGTGGAAGGTTTACGGATGTACAAAAAAATGATAAATATTTTTGGCTGGATTATTCTTTTATCAATTATTTTTTATGGATACTGGAGTGTTCATCTGCAAAATGAAGAGAAAATTGCGCAAGGCACACCAGTTGAAGTTTCATTTTTAGAGCTCAAAGAAGATGCAGACTGTATTCTCATACAACAAGGTGAAATCAATGTGCTGATTGATACAGGGGAGAAACAAGATGCACAGAAGATTGTGAATTACTTACAAAAGAAAAATGTATCTTGTATTGAGTACTTAATTTTAACACATCCAGACTTAGATCATATTGGTGGTGCAATGGATGTTATAGATAATTTTAAAGTGAAAAATATTATTCAATCTTATTATCCAAAGGGCAATAGACAACTAGAAAAGCTGAATGAAAAAATTAAAATACAAGGTATCCCTGTAATATATCCAACATTAACTCGCAGGTTTTCAATTGGAGAGATGAATGTACTTGTATATCCGCCGTTAGAAAAATATTATACAAAGGATAATAACTATTCACTAGTTACTTTGATTAAACATGGTAAAGTAAATATGCTGTTTGCAGGAGATGCGGAGAAAAAAAGGCTTGAGGAAATGATGCTTATTAATTGGCAAAATATTGACCTTTATAAAATACCTCATCACGGTCGAGCGAGTATTAATTCAGAACGATTTATTAGAATTCTGAACCCAGCTTATGCGGTAGTTACTTCAAAAAATGCTGATGAAATAATAAAGGAAACCTGTAAAGATATTAATACTCAAGTATTTTATACAGGATCAGGGGACAAGGTATTTTATAGTAATGGAGATGTTTTAAATTTTGGTCATATCTTAAGCAAGTGAATAAGATAGAAAAAATCAGTATAATATCTCATGTTTTACAAAACTAAATAATCACTATATTTTCAGTTTTATTTTCATTGTTATAAGATAAGTATTAAGGAGTGGAGAAGTTGAGTTTAGGAAAATATAAGAACAGAGTATGGATGGTGCTTAACAGTGTTCTTACGTGTGTTTATCTTTTTTGGAGAATTTTTTACACTATACCCACTGAATATGGCTTAGTATCATTAATTGCTGGCATATCTTTAATTACTGTAGAAGTGCTAGGTGCATTAGAAGCAGCTGTGCATTATTTTAATATGCATAAGGTTGAAAACATACCATTGCCAAGTGTCCCTTTGGATATGTATCCTGATGTGGATATATTTATAGCAACATACAGTGAAGCCAATGATATATTATTGAAAACTGTAAATGGATGCTTGTATATGGACTACCCTGATAAGAGTAAAGTTCATATATATTTATGTGACGATAGCAGAAGACCTGAAGTACGTAAACTTGCAAAGGATATGGGTATCAATTACATAGATAGAGAAGACAACAAGGGAGCTAAGGCTGGAAACTTAAATCATGCTATGTTGGTGACATCATCACCGTTGATTGTAACTTTAGATGCTGATATGATTCCAAAACATGATTTTTTAATGAAGACTGTACCTTATTTTGTTGATGCGAAGATTAAGAACACCAATTGTAAAGAAGAAGACAAAATTGAAATCGGATTTGTACAAACACCACAAAGCTTTTATAATCCAGATTTGTTTCAGTTCAACTTGTTCTCGGAAAATAGAATTCCAAATGAGCAAGATTACTTTTATAAGGATATTCAAGTTTCAAGAAATAAAAGCAATAGTGTTATCTATGGAGGATCTAATACAGTATTATCAAGGGCTGCGTTGGATGATATTGGTGGATTCTATACTCAATCTATTACGGAAGATTTTGCAACTGGTATTCTATTGCAGAAAAAAGGATATATTTGCTATGCAGTTAATGAAGTTTTAGCTTCAGGACTATCAGCAACGGATCTTAATAGTTTAATTCAACAACGTGTGCGTTGGGCAAGGGGTGTAATAGCAACAGGTAGAAAAATGCACATCATATTTACTCCTAATTTGACCGTAGGTCAAAAAATTAATTATATGGCTTCAATTTGGTATTGGTATGCACCAATAAAACGATTAATATATATCATGTCACCAATTCTTTTTGCTACATTTGGTTATGTTGTATTAAAGTGTACTTTATTAGAAGTTTTAATATTTTGGCTACCCATGTATATAACTAGTAATATCTCATTAAAAATGCTTAGTGGAAACATTAGAACGACAAAGTGGACTAGTATATATGAAACACTTATGTTTCCGTATATGTTATTTCCAGTTCTCCTCGAGACTTTTGGTATAACTTTAAAGAAATTTCAAGTTACTAAAAAAGGTCAAGTCCAAAGTGAGAAAGGCAAGAACATAGGATATATGATTCCTTTCCTAGTTCTAATTGTATTGTCAGTCATAGGTATTATTAATTGCATCTGTACAATTTTTGACAGTGGATCATTAAATCCAATCGTTGTTTTGTTCTGGTTAGCTACAAATTTATTCTGTTTAGTTATGTCTCTTTTCTTTGTACAAGGAAGAGAGTATATGCGTAAGAGTGAAAGAGTTAATGCAAGAATAGATTGTGAAATACAGGATAGATTTATAAGACGTACATGTAAAACAAAAGATTTTTCTGAAACAGGTATTTCAATTATATTAAATGACCCTGTAAATATTGACGATGAACATGATGTTAGTATTCAATTAAAAACAGATAGATACAATGCAAAGATGAAAGCAAGAATAGTTCATGTTGAAGAAATCAAAGATGGCTGGAAATACGCATTTTATATAACTGATATGTGTAATTCCTATAGGGAATATCTTCAAATAATATATGATAGGGTTCCAACATTACCTTTAAATTTATCTGAGTCTCTTAGCAGCTTTGATGATTTAAGATTAAATGTTGCTAAAAGAACAAAGGAAACTTTTTACGAGAATAGACGACTTCCTAGAATCAATATGAATGTAGATGTTAAAACCGAAAAAGGTGACTTTGTTAATGTTATAAATTATAACTATAAATATATTGCATTAAATATAAAAGATCAACCTGAAAAACTGTTATTGATACCAGTAGATGGATTAGAACTAGATTGTCAATATGAACGAACAGTAAGAGAAAATATCCAACTATATGCAATAAAAAATTACAACGAAATTCACACAAATAATGAAAAACAAAAATTATTAGAGAAATGGATTGAAGAGACTAGGGCTACTAAATTAGAGAAAATGGAGGCAAGAAATGATACAAAAGTATCGAAGACAAATGAACTCAAAGAAATGGATTTTCTCTAAAACACATTGCATAATTTCCGCTAGTGTAATTCTTATATTATCTACAATTTGTTTTAGTATATATACTTACAATAATCCAGCAGGCATTCGATTTATTAGAAATATGAAAGTTGGTTGGAATCTTGGAAATTCTTTAGATACCTATGGTGTGGGTATCATAAATGGTGATCCGGAAATCTATGAAACTTTTTGGGGGAATCCAGTTACTACTAAAGCTATCATTGATGAAATTAAAATTGGTGGGTTTAATACAATTAGAATTCCAGTTACATGGTATGAACATATGGATGAGAAAGGTGTAATTGATGAAAAGTGGATGAATAGAGTGCAGGAGGTTGTTGATTACGTTATTGAAAATGATATGTATGCAATCATAGATATTCATCATGACAAATGGTTTGTGCCAACTTATGAAAATCAAGATAATGCAAAAAAAATTTTATGCTCAACATGGGCTCAAATTGCACAAAGATTTGCAAATTATGATGAACATTTAATATTTGAAGCTATGAATGAGCCTAGATTAATTGGTACTGAGTTTGAGTGGAGTGCTGGGAATAAAGAATCGAGGGAAGTGTTAAACAATTTAAACGCTGCCTTCGTAAAAACTATACGGGAAGCTGGAAATGAAAATAAAAAACGTTACCTAATGATAGGCCCATACTGCAATTCAGCTGATGACGAAGCTTTAGGAGACTTTATATTACCAAAGGATGACCGTATAATTGTTTCAATTCATCAATATGTTCCCTATGAATTTGCAATGCAGGAAGACGGCACCAATAGATGGAATAAAAAAAATAAAAAAGATACAAAAGACATAGATGAAGTTGTGAATAATCTTTATTATAATTTTATTCGCAAAGGGATACCAGTAATTATTAGCGAGTTTGGTGCAGCAAATAAAAACAATCTTGAAGATCGCATCGAGTGGACCAATTATTATTTGCATGCTGCAGCAGAAAAAAACATTATGTGTATTTGGTGGGATAATGGAAGTAGTGAAGGTAAAACAGGCAAGTATGAGTTGTTTGATAGATATAATTTAAAATGGAAATACCCGGAAATTATTGATGTGCTTAAACAAGTTAAGTGAATAGACTGCAGTATTTATTTTCTGTTATCTTAAATGGACCGAGTTTTGGAAATATAAATCCTAAAGCTCGGTCCATTGAATTATATGGTGAGTATACTATTCAATTTAACATCTAGATATAAATAAAGGTTCACTTAATGCTATTTATTTAAAAAGTCTTGAGCATACTGTACATAAAGGCATGTGCCAATCTCAAGAGCATCTTCGTCTACAGTATAATGGGGATGGTGTTGAGGATAGCATGCCCCTTTACGTTCATTTCTTACACCAACCAATGCAAGTACGCCAGGTACTTTACTTTGATATTCTGAAAAATCCTCTCCACCCATAATCTTTTCAATAACTACGGATTTTGCACCGATTTTTTCTAAAGAAGTTTCTGCTAGCTTTGAGCACTCTTCGTCATTAATCACTATAGAAGTTCCAGGAGAATATTCTAACTCTGCTTGTGCTCTAAATGTAGAAGCAGTATCTTCAGCTACTCTTTTTATAATTTCAGGGAAATTATCTCTTATTTCGGGATTAAAGCATCTTGTAGTTCCAATTAAAGTGCCTTCGCTAGCAATAACGTTAAATCTTGAGCCAGCGCTAACAGAACCAACACTTACGACGGCAGGCTCCAATGGATCCAATTCTCTGCTAACAATAGTTTGTAAATTCATAACTATAGATGAGGAAGCTACAACTGTATCTACTCCTTGATGAGGGGCAGAACCATGTCCTCCTTTACCCTTTACATTAATAGTAAACAAATCTGCAGAAGCCATTAGTGGACCAGGCTGAACACAGACAGAACCGCATTCTATATCGCTCCACACATGCATACCAAATACTCCAGATGCTCCATCTAGTGCTCCAGATTCAATCATCATCTTAGCACCTTTAGCAACTTCTTCGGCAGGTTGGAATAGTAGTCTTACTGTGCCATTAAGCTCTTCTTTTATATCATTTAACACCATAGCAGCACCTAAAAGCATAGATACATGACAATCATGACCACAGGCATGCATAAGACCTTCATTTTTGGATTTAAACTCACAATTATTTAATTCGCTGACAGATAAGCCATCTATATCAGCCCTTAGAGCTACAATTTTATTAGAGCTTTTGCCTTTAATTTCAGCAATAACTCCTGTACCAGCCGCACTTTTATATTCAATGCCTAGTTTATCTAATTCTTCCTTAATCATTTTACTTGTATTAAATTCATTTAAGCTAGCTTCAGGATATTCATGAAACTTTCTTCTTAAAAAAATAATGTTTTCAGCATACTTCTTAGTCAATTCTCTTATAGTCATATTATTTTGTCCCCCTATACAGATAAATTAAGTTAAATTCACATTTAATTTTAAAAGTTGAAAAATATCATTAAATAAAGATTATAATAATTTTACAAAGAAACCAGCCAAAACTACTGATGCTATTGTAACTGTGGTAAAACCAGCGACAAGCATTTTTGGAAGCATTTCTTCAATTACATATTCTCTTTCTTCTTTAGTTTCACATACAGATTTTATGGCCTCATGAGTTAAAATATAATCTGCAGGGAAGCCATATAGTGCAGTAAGTGTACAAGCAAAAGCCATTTGCTTTGAGAAACCTAGTGCTTTTCCTAGTATTAAGGATATAACATACATACCAAGTACCCCTAAAATAATTATTCCAAATAGTGGGCCAGATATTTGTTTAAGCATAGCTGGCGTAGCTTGGGAAAGGTTGGCAAATATAAATGCCATAAGTACTGTCATAAGGAATCCAAAGGAATTAGCTTTATTTAATGCTTGCTCTTCTAAAAAGCCTATCTCACAAGCAATAACACCTAATATTAAACAAAGAACAAAGTTATTAACGTGTACAATAGGACCAAGTTTAGAAGCAATCCATCCAACAAATCCAAGTTTTAATAAAAGCATATAAGGAGTTTGAAATTCTTCTGGTAGAGCAGGAATAAGTTTTTTCCTAGGTTGAGATATTTCTTCACATGCAGTTTCTACTTTAGCAAGCCTTGATTCCTTTCCGCCATTTTTATAAACTTCGGATACTCGTCTAGCTTCTTTTTTAAGACAGAAAGCTGAAATTGGATAGCCAATAAAACCTTGCATTATATACATGCAAGTTGCAAGAACAGCTACAGATTGAAGCCCCTTATCAGCTGCAGCCTTAGACATTAATATTGAAGCCACGACACCACCAGTAAGGGGAGGAGTAGCAGCTACAACTGTTTGCCATCCAAATAGCACTTTACCAATAGTCAATGTCATTAAACATATTCCTATAATGCCTCCAAGAGATATCACAACTGTTCTCCATTGAGATAATAATTCTTTAAAGTTCATTAACGTCCCCATATGCACCAATAATAAATACATAGATACATTTACTATTGGTGCTGCAAATGAGCCTTTATCAATAATGTCTTTTGGGAAAATAGTCCAAAAGCCAATTAAAAATAATACCGCAGATACAAAAACTGAAGGAACGAAGGCCTTTGTTTTTGTTGAAACAATTTCACCAGCGGTTAAAACAACTAAGATGATAGTAAATGCAGCAATTACGCTGAAATTCATAATAAATGCCCCCTTTAATTTAAAAGTGTTTGTTAATTGTGCTAAATTATACCAATACCAAATTAGTGTGTCAACGTGGCGAAATATACATTATATTGATGGTATTCAATATAATTCCACAATATCTTAAGTGTGTAAAAATAAATTATTCATAAAACTAATATTTTGAATATAATAATTCTTATATATAAATAATTAAAAAAAAGATAACATTTACATGAGGAAAAAAATTAAGAAGTGCCGCATATTATAGATAAGCTTTACTCAAATCTGAATTTTGAGAGCAGATTCAGTATTTAGTATTATAAGGGAAATTGCCATTTTAAAGAACAAATGAATAAAAAGTTGCAAAAAAAGTTATGAACAAATTGTTAATTTTTATTAAAAACTCATTTTAAATAAAAAATATAAGCAATATTAGTAGAAGTATTTATATAGTTAAAGCCCTGGATGTAGCTACTTACATCTGAGGGCTTTTAAATGTACAAACATATTTAGCATATAGGTTACTCAATATTATACTCTGAAAAAGTACCCCAGTTTTCTACTTTACTAAACTGAGGATTAGATGACATAAAGTGGACTATTATTGGAGAATTGTCTAATTCAGAATGCTTATCAAAGAATGCCCTATCACCATATCTGATAGCTTCTAAGGCAAGGGGTAACTCACGTCTGAACACGGAATCTCTTACAGCAGTAACCATTGGGCAAAATTCTCCATCTACATATAAATACACATGAAAAAAGTAGCGTTCTGCTTTTTTAATCCATTCACCAAGTACTTCATCCCTCATAGCATTAATTTTGTCATAAGCATATCTTAATCCAATAGTTAAAAAAAGTTCTGCGGTTATATCGGAGTGAGTAAGGGTATAGCGCCTAGGTATAATGGGTGTTGTAGCAGTAATTCCATCTCTAAATTCCACTGAAAGCTTTTCAGGGTTTAATCTACTCATATAATACCTTCCTGTATATAATTATCATAAGAGTATTATATGATGATTACAGTTATTATGTTAGTAATTTACGGATATTAAATCTTAGAACATCTAAAGGGTTGGCTATGGTTATGGTAAGGGGAATAAAACAAGCTTAGGTATAGTATAAATTATATAATGAGTATTAAAATTTAGACATAATAGGGGTAATAACAATGGAGATTTTTGTATTTTTTGTATTGATGTATATTTCTGTATTTTTACATGAGCTTGGGCACTTCATATCAAGTAAAATCTTTAATATTAAAGTATATGAGTTTAGCGTTGGACTAGGATCTATCTTTTGGAGATTTAATCTCAAGGAAACCAATTTTTATCTTAAGAATTTGCCACTAGGTGGATATATAAGCTATTCTGACGATGATGTATTCAAGCTAAGCATCGTTAAGGAATGGATTATTATATTATCAGGAGTTTTAATAAATTTTTTAACGTTTATTATTGCTTTATCACTTGCTTATAATAAGAATATTTTTCACATGATGAAAATGTTTTTTGTGAAAATTCTCCTTCCGTTTTCGTCTGCAATGTTTAATTTTTCAGATTATGCTGTATTAGATAATAATTTAAATAACGCTTTAAGTTCAATAGCTAAGCTATCGTCATTTAATGACTTATACTTTATATTAGCTTGCATTAATTTATCTTTAGTCATTTCTAATTTATTACCAATTCCTATTTTAGACGGTGGTCAGATAATAATGAGTATAATTAGAAGACTAAGCTATAAATTAGGAACATCAAAGCAATATATAGATCTATTAGCGAATATTATCTACTTGATATGTTGGATACTTCTTTTACTACCTTTGCTCATTAATAAATTTTTATCGTCTAAAAATCAAGTTATATTTATTCTTTATATAATAATGGGGATTTTATTTTTAGGGGTTATATTAGTATTTAAGCAAACAGATATTTATAGGAAAGTTTTGAGAAGAACGTATTAGTAGTAACCTAAATAAAACCTCTGAATAACATTAATTCAGAGGTTTTCACAAAATAATATATGACTTTTTATTTATTTAATTTTTACCAGCCATTTCCCCATAATAGGTAATCTGGAACTTCTGAACCTGGTCCATAGGGCTCGCTGTATATCATAGTAAGTATGGAGTCTTTTGCACCCTCTACCATTTTAATCTGTTCTGGGGGAGCAACTCCCACCATTTGAGCTTTTGAAGTATTCCTAAACCATACATCCTTAACTCCATTCCATTCACCCTTGTATATCCATTGATCTGCTGGTAATTCATTTTCCCATGTGCATTGTTCATCAATTGTACCATTTGGATTTGATTTTCCACCAGCATAGACTTCGATGGTGTAGGAGTGGATGCCAAGTCTTCCGTATGTCCAATCTATCATTTCTGCAGAAGTAGGATAATCATCATAGGATTGTTTTGCATAAAATTTTCTGCCGGTAGTTTTTTCAAGTGCGTTTTTCATATCAAGGGACACTTTTTCCATAAACTGAGCATCTTTTGGTTTTTCAGAAGTATTACACCATGGTGTCAATACACATTGTATACCTGTGTGAAGAGTTGCTAAAGCATGAATTTTCTTTGTCATTAAGAAATTTTGAACAGCTTTTACTTCAGGTTCTGTAGCAGGGTTAGATCCTGCCCTTGTATATGCATTCCCACCTAGTACTGGGTTTGCATCCACATCTAAGTAATTCCATAAATAATCAAATGTCCTATTTAGGTCGATATTACTTTGTTTTGGATCGTCGCCAAATACCCCATTTTTGTCCCAGTCAGGGCTCTCCATGCCAATTTTTTTTCTATCTTTTATAGCTGAATTTTTAGCACCTACGTATATGTCAGCTATTATGCCGTCTCCATCTGTATCTTTGTAAGGGTCGCTAAATACTATATTATTTCCATTACGATCTGTAGGTCTTAAGTTTTCTCTGATTGGATATATAAGTGATTGGGCATATCCATCAGGATTCATAACAGGCACAATATATATTATATAATTATCTAAGATATTTTTTACTTTTTTATCAGCATCATAATTAGTAGCTAGCCACCAAGCTGTGTAAGATGCACTTTCAGCAGATTCCTGCTCATTTCCATGAATATTTCCAATTACAGCAATACCGGTTTTATCTTTCTCATTTTTTGCATTGCTGGTTAGCTCGATAGCATTTATCTTTCGTTCTCTCCAGGTATGGCCTATTGGATAAGTTTTTGCTATTTTAGGATATTGATCAGATAAGTTTTTTAATAGACTTTCGTGAAACTCCATAGTATGTCTTTGATTCCAATTAATGCTTTTTAAATTAGTCTCTGCATCTTTATTAGTTTGGGCAGATACATGGCCGCAAGGCGCAATTAATAATAGAGCAGTTAAAAATAATGAAGTCAATTTTTTCATAGTTATCCCCCTTAAAATTGTAAGTTATATATTATTTTGTGATAGTATGAGCCATTTCTAATGCATAGGACTTTATTAATTGAATTAACTTTTATTTAGATTATATTCAACATAACTGTAAAATATTTACATAAGGATATAATATAAATTAAAAATATATTATAGTCTATAGACTTGTTTTAAGTTTCGAGGTCCGTATGGTATTTTCATTACTAGTAGAGAAATTTTAATCTTCTAAGTTAGAAAAAATTTATATTATATACATAAAATTAAAAATATATTTATATATATTAATGTAATTAATAATTAAGCACCTTAATAATTAACCTCAAAGTTACTGATTAAAGGGGGAAATGGATATCATGGACATAATAAAGTTAATTTTGATTTTTACCTGTATTATTGGAGTCATCAAATTTAATAAACCCTTGTATGCATCAATATTAGCAGGTATTGCAGCTACTATTATTCTTTATAAAATAAATCCATTACAATCTATTAAACTTATGGCAGTGGGGGCTTTTAGTAAACAAACAATTTATCTTGTGTTAGCCTTTTATTCAATTACGTTTGTGCAAAGAATGTTGGAAAAAAGGGGACATTTAATGTTAGCTGAAAGATCTTTAAGTAATTTATTTAATAATAGAAGAGTAAATGCAATGGTTGCACCTTTTGTAATTGGATTATTGCCATCTGCAGGTGCGGTACTAATTGCTGCTCCTATTGTTGATAATGCTTGTGAAAATTATGTGACTAAAGAAGAAAGGACATTTATAAGCAGCTATTTTAGGCACATTTCAGAATCATTCCTACCAACCTATTCATCTATATTACTAGCATTAAACCTCACTGGTGTTGACATGACTGCATTTGTTTTAGGAATGCTTCCTATGGTAGCAGTATTGTTTTTATTAGGGTATTTTTTCTATGTTAGAAAAATTCCTAAAGATACTGGACTTATGAAATCAAATGATAAGCTTCAAGATATTAAGAATTTAGTAATTAGTCTTTGGACTATAGCACTAACTATAGCAATTATTTTAATACTAAAGATATCTGTTCATATAGCTGTGATTCCAGTTATTATATTGTCCATTATCTTAAATAAATTTAGCTTTAAAGAAATAAAGCCAATGTTTATATCAGCAATAGAAACTAAGTTAATCTTTAACACTATGGTAGTTATGATATTTAAAGAGGTTTTAACTTTTACGGGAGTAATTGAAAGACTACCAGATTATTTCTCTGTATTACCAATACCATCAGTAGTTATTTTCGCATTAATAGTTTTCTTTGGAACATTGGTAGCAGGATCTCAAGCTATGATAGCTTTAGCACTGCCTCTAGCATATGCAACTATACCAAATGGGGGAGTAGCATTAATGTTATGTCTTATGTGTATGAATTATATAGCTATGCAAATTTCTCCATCTCATGTATGTTTGGCAATAGTTACAGAGCATTATGGTACTTCATTTATAGATTTAGTAAAAAAAACTATGCCTGTAGTACTTTCTTTTGTTGTAATTAGTTCTTTATATAGCTACTTAGTATATCGTATATTTTAAACATTGAGAGACTAAGTGTTTCTGCCTATAAAAGTTAATATTATATCTTTATTTATAGATATTAATATATAAATTAATTTGATCAGGAGGGTAAATGGGAAATGAGTGAAAAATTATCAATTGGTATGAAAGCACCGGATTTTAACTTTATGACGGCATGGAATTTAGAAAATAATTTTTATGATAGTACAAGTGGAAAGAGACGTATATTGGTTTTTTTAAGATATTATGGCTGCACGGTATGTCAACTGCAAATTTTAAAGTTTATTAAAAACTATGAAAGGTTCAAAGAGAAGGATACACAATTATTTGTGGTATTACAAAGTGAGCCTGAAACTATAAGAGAGCAAGATAGTAAAGGAGACATACCGTTTGCAATTATTTGTGATCCTTCACAAGAATTATATAAGTTGTATAATACTTCAGCAGCAAAGAATATGTTAGGACTAGGCTCTTTTAATTTATTTAAAAAAGTAGAAGAAGCTAAAAAACTAGGACTAACTCATGGTAAATATGAAGGGAATGAACTTCAGCTTCCAGCTACTTTTGTAATAGATGAAGAAGGTATAATCAAATTTGTGCATTATGGGCAGGATGCTGGAGATGTACCAGATATAGATGAGTTACTTAAATTGATATAATACTAAAAATAATAGATTTTTCTATAATAAAACGCAGCCTCTATATTTGTATAATATATAATCTTAGAAGTTGCGTTTTAATTCTATTTATGTTTATTTTCTTTTAATAATTTCGTGTATTCGTTCATAATATCATGAAAAATACACAAATCCTGGACGGTGAATTTTTTTAATAAATGTTTGTTAGTTTTAACTATATTTATATTATCATACTTCTTATGTGCAATACTAAAAGCTTTTGCTTTTTCAGATGGATAAAGAAGAAAAATTTTAGCGTCTTCTTTGGAATTTACTCTATAAACCAAATCCTTTTTTATTAATTTTCGAACTGTTTGCGATATAGCACTAGTTGTTCTATCCCAAGTTCTTGATAACTCTGTTACTGTAATTCCAGGATTATCGGCAATGTCAGTGAGCACATGGGCCTCCATCATCGAAAGTTCTTCGTTAGTACCATAATCTCGTTTGGTATTAATATAATCCGTGTAAGCTAAAACAAAATTGTATAATACATTAGCATTTTTGCTAAGATTTTCAAAAAGTTCATTAACTTCTGTAACATCTTCAGTACTTATTGGATTATCTTTTATACTTAAAGTTTCTTTAGATATAGTAGCTTCTTTCATTACAGTACCTCCAAATATATGTAAACTCATTATACCATAATATGTAAGTATTCACAAATTACAACCAAAACTATAAAAAATATTTTAAATATATTGCAAAATAATTTTCTGATTTTCATAAAATTGCCACATGTACTATATATATAATATAAAGTACTTAATAATTAAGTAGCTTAATAACTAAAATATTTTAAAAGTAAAATAGCACTAGCATATAATATCTTAAATTTAAGATATTAATGTATAAATTTTAATCCTTAAGGGAGGAAAAAGAATGAGGTATGATTTTAAAACATTAGTATCAAGAAAGGGTACTGGAGCTGCAAAGTGGGAACAAATGTATGGCTGGAATCCTAATGCTAAAGATGGGGTAGTACCATTATCAGTAGCAGATATGGAACTTAAAAATCCACCAGAAGTAATTGAGGGCTTGAGAGAATTTTTAAATCATGCTGTTTTAGGTTATGCAATGGCATATGACGAATTTTACGATGCAGTTATAGCTTGGCAAAAGACAAGGCATAACTGGGATATCAAAAAAGAATGGATTGTAAATACACCTGGAGTTGTAAGCGCGTTTTTCGCAGCAGTTAGAGCCTTTACAAACCCTGGAGACGGTGTAATCATCTTCAAACCAGTATATTATCCATTTGCTATGGCAATTGAGAAAAATGAAAGAGAATTAATTAACTGTCCATTAATTAATACAGATGGATATTACACAATTGACTACGATAAATTTGATGAATTGGCAAGGGAGTCAAAAAATAAGTTGCTTATTTTCTGCAGTCCACATAACCCAGTAGGAAGGGTATGGAAAAGAGAAGAATTAGAAAAGGTAGCTGAAATAGCAATTAAAAATGACTTGATTGTTGTATCAGATGAAATTTGGAATGACCTTATTATGCCAGGATATGAGCACACTGTAATGGCTGCAGTAAATGAAGAATTAAATGACAGGCTTATAACTTGTACAGCTCCATCCAAGAGTTTTAACCTTGCAGGAATGGGAACTTCAAATATTATCATTTCAAATGAAAAATTAAGAGAAACATTTAAAAAATCAGTTGATGTTGTACATGGAGGAACAATTAATATACTAGGATATAAATGCTGTGAGTTAGCTTATACAAAATGTGGTGAATGGTTAGAAGAAGTAATAGAGTTGATTGATACAAACCAAAAGATTGTTAAAAAGTTCTTTGAAGACAATTTTCCTAAAATAAAGGCACCATTGGTAGAAGGAACTTATCTACAATGGATGGACTTTAGAACATTAGGCATGACAAATAAAGAATTAGAAGAATTTATGCATATGGAAGCTGAATTTTTCCTAGATGAAGGCTATATATTTGGGGAAGAGGGAAATGGATATGAAAGAATAAACTTAGCAGCACCAACTGACGTAATTGAAAGAGCCCTAGGGAGACTTGGACAAGCATTGAAAAAGGTCTATAAATAACAAACCAACTTAAATCCTATTGTATAAAAGTTACCAATTTATATTAATAAAATAAATATTGGGGGGAAATAAAGATGTCGAAACAAACATCGACTAAAGATCTTAACCGTACTTTAGGCTTTTGGGATTTAATGGGTGCATCTATAGGACAAATCATTGGGGCAGGTATTATGTCATTAACAGGAGTAGCCATAGGCATGACAGGAAGAGCTGTTCCTATAGCATTTGTACTTTCAGCAATAATGGTGCTAATTTCGTATTATCCATTAACATTGATAAATACTGTTGCTAGATTTAGAGGTGGAGCATATTCAGTGATAGGATCCTTATTAGGGGAAAAATGGACCGGAGCTTATACAATAATATATATACTTACCAATGTATCCCTATCTATGTATTGTTTATCCTTTGCAGATTATGCAATGCCGTTCTTGCCAATGTTACCTAGAAAGTTATTAGCGGTGGGAATACTTGTATTACTGTATGTGCTAAATATGAAGGGAATAGATAAGTTTTCTAAATTTCAAAATGTTATAGTTGTTACATTAGTTTTGGCATTAACTACTTTCTCTGTATTTGGAATAACTAAGTTAGAACCTAATTATTTAAATGAAGCAACTTTTATGACAGGTGGAATGCTTGGACTACTCAGAGCATCTGCACTTCTAACCTTTGCAACAGGCGGCGCATCAATTATTGCTAATTTGTCTGGAGAGGCTAAAAATCCAACAAAAGATATTCCAAGAGTTATGATTGCCTCCACAATAGGAGTTGCAGTTTTGTATGCATTCATGGCTACAATTGCAGCAGGAGTGCTACCAGTAGAGCAAGTAGCTAATAAGCCTTTAACAATGGTTGCAGGTAAAACTTTGCCTAAGTCACTTTATGTATTTTTTATAATAGGTGGAGCCTGGTTTGCTCTAATATCAACTCTTAACTCACAATTAGCATCAGCAACAAAACCAATTATGCAGGCGTGTAATGATGGTTGGTTCCCAAATAAGTTAGCAACATTACATCCAAAATATAAAACCCCAATAATTTTATTAACATTCTTTTTTATGATAGGATTTTTACCAATTGTGTTTAACTTAGATATAAGTATTTTATCTAAAATTACAACTACCGTAGGAAGTGTACTTAACTCAATGGTAGCATTATGTTTATTAAACGTTAGTAAAGTAATGCCACAAGCATGGGAAAAGTCACCTCTAAAAGTATCTAGAGCTGTGACTAAAGCGTTAGTTACAGTTGCAGTTTTAATTTATGCACTTCAAGCTGTTTTACTAGGTTCAAGTCTTTCTTTACCATTACTTCTTGGAAATATTGCAGTTGTAGTTTTTGCATTTATATTTGCTCAAGTTAGATATGCTAGTGGTAAAGTTAAGTGCGAAAAAAGTTATGAAATAGAATAAGCTTTTCAGTAAGGACTAAAAAAGAAGCATTAGATTATTCTGGTGCTTCTTTTTTACTTACAAATAATATATTTACATGTTATAATTATCATTATTTTATTATGATGAAAAAGTTTAATGCAGACTACGAATTTTATTAAAGTTTTTATTTGAAATTACATTAAAAAATCTTTTAATTAAATTTGCATAGACGTGATTTTACAACAACAATAGTTTTTGAGGTGATAATATGGCATATAATATTATTGATTTGCTTAATAAAGCTATAAGCATTTCAATTAGAAAAAGAGAAATTTATGAAAATATAAAGCAAGGAAAACATAATATCCCATCAATGGAGATAATACCAAAGATTTTAATAAAGAAAATCAACAGCACCATTGAGTATTATGAAGCCTTAAAAAAGGAAATAGGTGATGAGAGTTTTGAGGAAATTGATATAAGAATTTATGATAGAATTTCCTTTTTAATAAATGAATTTAGTAAAAAAATATATGAACCAGAAATTAATAATATTAGAGATTTTTTAGAGTTTTCACTTGTCTTAGAAAAAAATACATATTCTTTAATTATTGATATCCAAGGAAGGTTTACAGAAAATACTAGTGATGTACATACAAAAACATATAAGATTTTATCGGATATGATTAGCAATAAAGCTGACTTTGTAATAACACTTGAAAAGATTCTAAAATAAAATTTGATAATTCTCTGAAATAGTACTTTCATTAGTCGATGAAAATTTATTAATGAATACTAAATTAAGAATTATCTAGCTTCATATGTAATTATTTTCAATTTATGGATAATATATATAAATAGGAAATGATATATGGTAAAATGATTTTGTGATTATTTTGAAAACTTACATACATTGGTAAAGTGCTTAACAACTAAAATGTTTTTAAAACAAATATCATTAGTATAAAGTATCTTATTTAATATATTAATATATAAATTAAAATCTTTAAGGGGGAAAGAGATGAAGTATGATTTTAAAACATTGGTACCAAGAAAAGGCACTGGTTCTGAAAAGTGGGAACAAATGTATGCTTGGAATCCGCATATTACAGATGATATAGTTCCGTTTTCAGTGGCAGATATGGAGCTTAAAAGCCCACCAGAGATAATTAATGGGCTAAAGAAATTTTTAGATAATGCCATTCTTGGGTATACAATGCCGTATGATGGATTTTATAATGCGGTTATAGCTTGGCAAAAGACTAAACATAATTGGGATATAAAGAAAGAATGGATTGTAAATACTCCTGGAGTTGTAGATGCATTTTATGCGGCAGTTAGAGCTTTTACTAACCCAGGTGATGGCGTAATTATATTCAAGCCAGTATATTACCCATTTTCAATGGCTATTGCTGACAATGAAAGGGAACTTGTTAATTGTCCACTTATTAACACCAATGGCTATTACACAATTAATTATAATAAACTTGATGAGCTAGCTAAAGATTCTAAAAATAAATTACTTATTTTTTGCAGTCCGCATAATCCAGTTGGAAGGGTGTGGAATAAGGAAGAATTAGAAAAGTTAGCTGAAATAGCTATTAAGAATAATTTGATTGTAGTATCTGATGAAATTTGGAATGATTTAATCATGCCTGGATATAATCATACTGTATTTGCAACAATAAGCGAAGAACTAAATGATAGACTTATCACTTGCACATCACCATCTAAGACATTTAATTTAGCAGGTCTTGCAATTTCAAATATTATTATATCAAATGAAAAGTTAAGAAAAGAGTTTAAAAAAGCAATTACTGTTGTTCGTGGAGGGACCGTGAACATATTAGGCTATAAAGCTTGTGAAATAGGTTATACAAAATGTGAAGGCTGGCTTGAAGAACTAATTGAGTTAATCGATACAAATCAAAAGGTTGTTACAAAGTTTTTTGAGAGTAATTTCCCCAAAATAAAAGCCCCATTGATAGAAGGAACTTACTTGCAATGGATTGACTTTAAGACACTTAAAATGACAAATAAGCTATTAGAAGAGTTTATGCATATGGAAGCTGAATTCTTCCTAGATGAAGGCTATATCTTTGGAGAAGAGGGAAGTGGATATGAAAGAATAAATTTAGCAGCCCCAACCCATGTAATTGAAAAGGCCCTTGAAAGGCTTGAAAAAGCATTAAAAAAAATCTATAGGTAATCAAATATAGTATATATACTCTAATAAAGAGCTTTCTTTTAAGAATTTTTAAAATAAGAAACTATACTAGAGTATAGTTTGATTGAAAGTTGAAAGAAGTTTCTGAAATAAAGGAGAAAAGGCTTTTATGTAGAAATTATATGGTGAGAGGGTGTGAAATCTATGGATAAGTATAAAATACCATTGGGGACTTTAGTTGAGGTAGAACATATTAACTTAGAAGCGGATAAAAAGAATCATGGAGTAAGGCTTTATGTTGTAGCACATCATAAAGATGCAAAAGGAATACCAGTATATTCTCTAGGGTTAAAAGGAGAAACCAATGCTTTAAAAATGTATAATGGATATTACGAGGAAAATTTGAGAGTTATTGATAAAATATCTGTTGAGTTAACTAAGGATGAAATAACTGACATTGTTCAGTGGGGAGATACCTGTGAAGAAGAAGGATGGCTCATTGAAAAGGAAGTAAATTTAAAAGATAGATTAAGTAAAATTATTTAATAGATATAGAACTTCTAATCTAGCAGATTACAATACTGCTAGATTTTTTTATTTACTACTTGACGCGTACTACGCATGGCGATATAATGAGTTTATACTACGTAAGGCGTAATAGAAAGATGATTAGTATTAAGAAGCAATAAATCTATGTATGATAGGGTTATTTTTATAAGAAATTCCTTAAATATCAAGTCACTTTAGGAGGTGTAAGAATTGAAAGATAAAATACAAGACTCTCCATTGACGGAGACAGCGTTACTGGTTTTATTATCTATGTACCAACCCAATCATGGCTATGGTGTGATGCAATTTATAGAGGAAAAGACGAAGGGACGGGTTGTTTTTGGGCCAGGTACATTATATGGTGCTATTAATAATCTAGTAAAGAAAAAATGGATTACTTCTTGCCCTGAGATAAAAGGAGAACGAAAGAAAGAGTATATTATTACTGATTTAGGCAAAGCGCAAGTAAACATGGAATTAGAGAGGTTGAAGGAAATTTACAATATAGGAATGGAAATTACAAGTGTGGAGGGGTTGAATAGTGATAAACAAGTTTAAGATTTTTATAAATCCAATTGAAGGACAAGAAAAATGGCTAAATGAAAAAGCCAAAGAAGGATTTAGATTATCAAAGGCAGGTTGGTTTATTTATAAATTTGAAAAAAGCGAGCCAATGGAATACCAGTATGCAGTGGATTACGTTGGAAATAAAACCATTTCAGAGCGTAAAGAATATGAGAACTTTTTAGGCGAAGTGGAAATTAAATATTTTCAAAAACCGCTGAACCTTGGACAATTTTCGGTGGGGAGAGTTAAGTATCGGCCATACGCAAATCCAGGTGGAAAGATGGCAACATCTCAAGGAATGATTAATAGAGAACTTCTCATTTTAGAAAAAAGAAATAACGGGAAGCGTTTTGGCATATATAGCAATGTACGCGATAAAATTATATCTTTAAGGGAAAGAAGGAAGCCGTATATTTATCTATTTATTTTTATGCTTCTTATGGAGTTGTATATCAGTTATATTAGTAGACCACTGATTAATATCTCTTACTGGAGTAATAGAAATATCACTGTTCTAGATAATGCAGCTTTATCAATTTTAGCAGGGGTAATAGGGATCATCTCTGTCATAAGGATAATACAATTATCTCTATCCATAAAGTCACTAAAGGTAAGAGAGAATATTCATGAATAAAAAAGACTTTGATTAGTGCCACCCACATGGCAAGTGGCAAGTGAAAACTCCAGAAATTTATAAAAAATAGGTTTCTGGAGTTTTTGTTCCATAGTTAATACTATTTTATTCCAAGGGTCTGGTCACATAATTTATAAACCAATCTATAAGCCTTCTAGCAATACTCCCTCCTAAAGGAAGATTAGGAAATTCGTCTACACTATAAAAAGAAGCATCATCAATTTCAATACCATCAACTTTTACCTCACCGCTGTCATATTCACAAGTGAAGGCTACCATTAAGGAGTCAGGGAAAGGCCAAGGCTGGCTGCCAAAATACTTTATATTTTTAACGTTTATGCCTATTTCCTCAAAAACTTCCCGCCGAACACAATCCTCAAAGGTTTCACCAGGTTCTATAAAACCTGCTATTACGCTGTACATGTCTTTAGGAAAATTAGTATTATGTGCAAGAAGTAGCTTACTATCCTTAGTGACAGCTGTTATTATAGCAGGAGATATTCTAGGATAATTAATAAAGCGGCATTTAGGACAAATTTTTGCTATTTCATCTTCTTTATCCTTTACTAAGGTTCCGCATTTGCTGCAGTACTTATATGTACTACTCCATTTTAAAAGATGAAAGGCTTTTGCTGCTAAATTAAAAAAGGCGTTATCCATTAGGCTTATAAGTATACGTAATTTATAAAATTTAAATTCACAAGTATTACTCAAGGATGTATGCACTTCTCCAAAAAGAAAATCTTTATTATCCTTTGATGTTAGAAAACATAAATTATCTAAAGTTATATTTAAGGTTTTCAAATCATTATCAGTAGGCATTAATACATGTCCATCTTCTATCTTAGCTAGTAATTGATCATTATTAAAAACAAAATATAATTTATTATTCATAAGTAAATACCTTTTCTTATCCTAAATTTATTCAACATTATAATACTAGTATAAATATTACAACAAATATTATCAATTCCTTATGAAAAAATAATGATATAAAAGATATAATAAATTAAGTTTAATAACAAAACTACAGAAGTTTACTTAGGATAAATTTCTGTAGTTTTTATAGTAAGATATAAAGTAGAAGGTGTATCTATTATTGCTGAGGAAGTAGTTTATATAGCAAAATTAAATCTCTAAAAACTCTGTTTTTATATCATCCTTGATTTGAGATATTGGAATTTTAAATTCAGGAATTCCCTCATCGTAAGTACCGATTTCACATAATGGGAAATATACTACAATATTGCCAGGGGTAATATAAAATGACTGTGTATCTGAAATACTTTTAAAGTTTTTATGATTAGCATATTCCTCTTTGTATATACCTCCATTTTGTTCTATATCTTTTTTCATTTGCTGCGCAGCATCTTGGATTTGTTTATTTATTTCTTTATTTATCACATCTTTGTATTTTGATTCATCTTTAAATAAATCCTTTAAAGTTATTTCTTCTCCAGTATTAATATTTATATTCTTAGTTATCTTTTCATAATTTTCGTGAGCGCCACCTGTATACTCATGATAATTAACTGAAATACTTAGTAAATCATTATCGTTATAATTTGCATTGAAATGTGTATAGGCATATATTCCATTATCATTTTTCCTTGATTCCTTTTCGCGTTCCCTAGCGATTTTCTCTATCTTGTCACTAAATTTCATTATATCTTTTTCAAAGCTGCTATTTAATTTGCTTTGCAAGTTTGTATCCTTGAGTCCGTGTACTATTGGAATTCTTAAATCAGATGTAGTATTTCTTATTGTTTTTTCTTTAACTTTTACTTGAGGATATTTCACATCAATATCTTTTTTTACACCTTTTTCAAAAGAAGAGAAAGGAATTTTGAACTCTTGAATGCCTGCTGCATAGGGTGCAATTTCATAATGTCCATAGCAGATAACAATATTGTTATCTTTAACGTAGAAGGATTGAGTATTTGAAATTGAACTTACTACGCTAAGAGCATCTTCAAAATAGCCAGCTTCTTTTGATTCCATCTGCTTTTTTATTTCACTACTTATTATTTTCTTATAATTTTCTCCTTCATAGAAAAAATCCTTTAATGTAGCTTCATTTCCAGTATCTAAATCTATATTAAAATTATTTTGTAATGTAGAGCCATGTGCACCGCCTGTATATTGATAATAAATAACTGAAATACTTAATAAGTTATTTTGAGTAGTATGAACTTTATAATCTACAAAAGCAGCATAGGGGAGCATTGCCCATTCATATTCTTTAGAATCTTTTAACGCAAGTTTTGATGTTTCTTCTAAATCCAGTTTAAATGCTATTATTTCCTCTTCTAACATATCATTTATTTTCTTTTGTATAGATTTGTCCTGAATTCCATCCACTACTGGAATTTTTATATTTACATCTATTGCGTCATTTTTATATTTAATTTCTTTAGTTTTAACAGTTATATTAGTTTCAACATCTGTAGGTGTATTCTTATCATTAAATTGAATTGCTGTAGGATTTTCCTCAGCTAATGCATAGGATCCATTCCCAAGTTCTAAAATACAAATAAGCCCTAAACATAGTATTTTTTTCATTTTATTATATTCCTTTCTTTTAATGTTTTAATATATTTTATACTTATAAGTATATACTTATTTATCCAGCAATTGGTTACAATAAAAATACAAAAATACTATAAGTTAGAACATAGTTGGCAGAAGTGTGGAAAAAATAACTAGGAAGAATGAATAATTAATGATTATAATAGAAATAAGATAAAACAAAATGAAGGACTCAAATTGTTATTAAGTAAACTATTGAAAAATTTAAAGAAAGTTGGTGAGATTAATTGCTTAATAATAGAATTGGATATGCATGCACTCCAATTTCTCTGCCCTATAAAACTTCAAGAAGCTTTATGTTAAAAAATTATAATGAGAATATCTTTAATGAATGCGTTAGAGAAAATATAAAGGATTTACTAAATATATTAAGATGGAATAAAGAAAATGAAATTTATATGTTTAGAATAAGTTCTGATATTATACCCTTTGGTAGTCATTCTATTAACGAAATAAAATGGTGGAATACTCATAGGGAAGCACTCAGAGAATGTGGGCAGTTTATAAAGAAAAATAACATTAGAGTTTCAATGCATCCAGGACAATATACGGTTTTAAATTCTCCAAATGAAGAGGTGGTGAAAAAAAGTATTGCAGATTTGGAGTATCATTGCAGATTTTTAGATAGTATGGAAGCTGATTATTCCAATAAGATTGTACTTCATGTTGGAGGAGTATACGGAGATAAGCATTCTGCAATAGAAAGGTTTAAGTATAATTTCTATAGATTGTCAGATTCCATGAAAAAAAGACTCATAGTTGAAAATGATGATAAAAGTTATAACATAGAGGATGTATTAGATATTTGTAATGAACTCAGTATTCCAGCGGTTTTTGATAATCTTCATCATAAACTTAACTGCTGCTCATTAGAAATAGAAGATATTTTAAATGCTGTGAAAAGCACATGGAAAGCTGAGGATGGACGGGTAAAACTTCATTATTCAGATCAGGATATGGATAAGAAAGGTGGAGCTCACTCTAAATTTGTTATTACTAAAAACTTTTTAAGCTACATAGAAAGTATTAAAAATTTGGATGCGGATGTGATGCTTGAAGTTAAGGATAAGGAAGTATCAGCTATAAAATGTACATATGCCCTCAAGGAGGATTTGGCCATATCAGAGAGAACAAAGCAGTGGGCAAAATATAAATATTCCTTAATGGAAAAGAATTATTCTTACTATAAAAAGTGCAGCAGCTTAGTAAATTCTAAGGTGCATATGAAAGAGGTTTACATGTATATTGACCAGTGCCTACAAGAGTCTTTTGATGAAGGGAATTTTGTAAATACAGCAGAGCATGTATATGGATATATAAAGGACAAAGTAACAATAAAAGAAAGAGAGAATTACAATGACCTTTTAAAAAGTCCTGCTGAAAATAAGGATAAGATAAAGAGTTTATTGAAAAAACTGTGTAAAAAATATAAAGCAGAGTATATAAATAATTCCTATTACTTTATCTATTAGCTTAAGTAAATATATTATAAAGAATTTTATATTAGAAATAGTCAATAAGAAAAGGTAATAAAGTTTAACAAAAATATGTTAAGATAGAAATGAAAAAAGTTAGTTAATGGAAGGAAATATTATGTATAAGATATTAGAAATTATAATGAAAATGACATTAGGATTTGCATTATGCGCATGTGGAACCGTAATGGCAATTAATTCGAATTTAGGATTAAGTCCATGGGATGTATTCCATCAAGGCTTAACAAACTTAACTAGTTTAACTATGGGTCAGGCCAGTATTATAGTTGGCGTAGCTATAGTGATAATCACAAGTATACTAGGACTTAAGGTAGGACTTGGAACTATAGCTAATATATTAGTGATTGGATATTTTATAGATTTTATAATATATAGAAATATTATTCCTGTTTGCAATAATATATATTCAGGTATATTTATGATGATAGTAGGAATGTTTTTAATAGCGATAGGCAGTTACTTATATGTAGCATGTGGAATGGGATGCGGTCCTAGAGATGGACTTATGATTGTGCTAGCAAAGATTACAGGTAAGCCAGTAGGAATTATAAGAGCGGCTATAGAAATTGCAGCATTAACTGTTGGGTGGTTTTTAGGTGGATTTGTTGGAATTGGAACATTAATAAATGCACTTGGAATAGGCTATTTTGTTCAAATAGTTTTTAAGATATTTAGGTTTGATGCAAAGTCATTAAAACATAAAAATATGAAGCAAGGTCTTACATTTATGAAAGAATGTATAACTCACTAAAATTATAATCGTGAGTAAAGAATGATTATAATTATTCTTTCTATTTAAATTTAATTTAGCATATAGTAAGATTAGCTTAGCAAGAAAGTTTAATGACAATAGGTGGGGGTGAATTTATGTTAGCTAAGAAGCACTTTAATGCTGGATTAGTTGCTCTTTAAAGAGGAAACTTTTACATTACTAAAGTGTAATAATCCTCTTTAAAGAGTCTTTATGATTCTTTAAATTCGGAGGATAAGGTAGTGCAATATATAAACGGAGCTCAGGTTTTACCAGAAGAATTGGTAAAAGAGATACAAAAATATATAGATGGAGAAATCATATACATTCCAAAGGCAAAAGAGAGAACATCTTGGGGATGTAAAAGCGGAACTAGAGATTTAATAGATAGTAGAAATAAAGAGATTTTTCTATTATATAATAAAGGAAATAATATAAAAGTTTTAGCTGAAAGGTTTTTCTTATCAGAATGCTCAATAAAAAAAATAATTAATAAATATAATAAATGAATACTTATAGAAGTATTGTGTGTTTAAGAAGGGTGAAAGATTATGATTAGGGAATTAGAAACAAATGATATAAATAAAGTTATGGAAATATGGAAACATGCTACTATAGAGGCACATAGTTTTATAGATAAGGAATACTGGCTAGGTAAGTATAACGAGGTCAAAGGTGTATATATACCAATGTCTAAAACATTTATTTATGAAGAAAGTAATGATATAAAAGGATTTATAAGCATTTTAAATAATGACTTTATTGGAGCATTATTTGTGGACGTATCTAGCCAAGGAAAGGGAATTGGCAGCCAACTAGTGGATTTTGTAAAGGAAAGATACCATACACTAAGTTTAGCTGTATATGAAAACAATAAAAAGGCAGTAGAATTTTATAAAAGTATAGGCTTCATTTTATATGAAGAAAAAATAGATGAAGATACTAATGAAAAAGAATTAATTATGAGATGTGAATATTAGGGAAACTACAGGAGTTTATGAAGAATAAATTTCTGTAGTTTTTATTTTATAATAAAACTAACAAGAGTGTATGTTTTTAGGGATTTTTGTCGCGCAATTTTGTTAATAAAATAGAGGTTTTTCTATAAAAATAGAGAATTATATAAAAAATAAGTATATGGTAGGATATAGTAATAAAAGCAGAAATAAGGTAAAAATAAGCTATCTTTGATAATCTTAAGAGCGTTGATAAAGCAATTAAGGGGGTATTAAAAATTAATACTAATAGGCTAAGAATAAGCAAATATTTATTGAGATGGGTTATCCCGATGTTTTTATTAGTTGTAATATTAGGCTGCTTTTTTGTAAAGAGGAAGACTAACAAACCAATAATTATTGGATTTGCTTCTCAATTGACGGGAAGACAAGCTGAGCTTGGAGTTCAAGAACGTAATGGGGTACAACTGGCGGTAGAAAAAATTAATTCTTCTGGTGGAATTGACGGGCGGAAAATTCAATTGATGACTCGTGATGATTTTGGCATACCCGAAAAGGCTAAGATAGTTGATAGTGAATTAATTAAGGAAGGGGCCGTTGCCATTATAGGGCATACAACAAGTGAACAAACCTTAGCAGGATTAAAGGTAACAAACCCTGCTAAGGTGGTAATGATAGGCCCAACTGTTTCTACTGCCGAACTAAGTAACTTAGATGATTATTTTTTTCGGGTGTATCCATCTTTTGAAGATGGTTTCCAAATTTTTTCAAGATATATTTATGAGAAAATGAATATAACTCAGCTGGCAATTATTTATGATATAGATAACTATGCATACTCCAACAGATATTGTAAAAACTTTGGTGATAGATTTGAAACATTAGGTGGAGATATAACTGGTGAAGCTAAGTTTTCTTCGATAGCTAAACCAGATTTTTTTCCATTATTGTCAAAGTTACGTGAAGCTAAGGCAGAAGGGTTGCTTATTATAGCTTCAGATATCGATACAGCCTTTATTGCTCAAAGAGCTCGACTTATGGGATGGAAGGTTGCACTATTTACATCGTCTTGGTCCGCGACAGATAAACTAATTAAAATTGGTGGTAAGGCAGTTGAAGGGTTAATAATTGAGCAAGCCTATGCATTAAGCAGCCAAATACCAACTTTTAATGATTTTAAGCTTTGTTATGAAGATAGGTTTGGGAATGTACCATCATATGGAGCAACCCTTGCCTATGATGCTGCTATGGTATTAGCAGCAGCCCTTAAGAAGACTGAAGGAAAAGCTAAAGGATTAAAGCAGGCATTAATAAACACTACTGACTTTCAAGGTGTGATGGGCACATTCTCTTTTAATCAATTTGGTGATGTTCAGCGGCCTCTTTATTTAAGTACAATTCGTAACGGCAAATTTATTAATATAGATATGTTGAATTACAGCGGCCATGGGGGTGAATAGATAATGGAGTGTAGCAAAGAGTCACCGTGCCTTCGGCAAGTAGTTTTACAATTACTACTTTTTCGTTTGTTTATTCCATTAGTGTTGGTAGGGGTTATTGCTAATGTAGGTATGGCTTATTCAGCTGAACAAAATCTTGTAAAACAACAGAAACAAGTAATACATTCAGTAGCTGATACAGTAGGGTATCATCTTGATCAAGGCGGAAGAATATTAGATGCTGTTGCTAGGGTAGCTGAAACATCGGGGGAGTCAAACTTATCAATTTTTATGGAAAGTACTTGGAAATCCTACGGTTATTTTGAAACTATATATCATCTCGATAAAGATAATAAAATTATGTTAATGATGCCTTCTGATTATCGTTATATAGGGTTAGATATGTCTAATATACCAGGTTTCAAGAAAAGTGGAGTTAATAAAGATATTACAATTTCGCTACCATTTATTTCCCCACGTACTGGTGAACCAACGGTTTATTTAAATAGAGCTCTTTCAAATGGAGGATATGTGATTGGAGAACTGAACCTAGGGCTATTTCAACATGAAATTTTAAGTATATCAGATACATCAAATAAAGATTTTGTATTTATTATGGATGAAACAGGTAAGTTATTAGCACATCCATCTTCTGATATGGTTAAGCAGCAAATTAATTTCAGTAATCTAGAGATGTACCAGAGCATACTAACAGGGAAAACTAATGATTTATATATATATAATGGAAGAATAGTTATTGGTAGTGCTGCAAGGCTTGAAGAAACTGGATGGATTATTGTAGACCAAGTGCCATTATCTGTTTTTTTTAGTACATATGCGTTAAACTTGGGGTTAATGTTATTGGCCTCAATAGCTATTTGGCTGGTTTTGGTACGAAATTTGGGTAAGGAGCTTCAGCGATATGTGGTTAGTCCTTTAGAGCATCTTAGTAAAGGGACAAATGCATTAACAGCTGGAGATTTTAGTCAATATAATTCAATAGAATCTATTCCTACCGCATTTAATGAGTTAAATAAACTTGCAGCAGATTTTCAGTTCATGAATTATAATCTACAAGTGCGAGAAAATTCACTTCAAGAAAGCGAAAAGCGTTACCGAGGGCTCTTTAATAGAGTTCCAATCGGACTTTTTCGGGTTACCATAAGCGGTGAAATATTGAATGTTAACCCAATGGTTGTATTTATATTGGGATATCCAAGTAAAGAAGAATTATTTAAAATAAATATTAAAAACTTACTATATAAACCTTCAATGGATAATACAAAAGAGGAAGCTGTGATTGAAGACATATGGAATGAAAAAAGCTTTGAAACACAGCTTAAACATTATGATGGAACAATTATCTGGGTGCAGATAAATATAAACATTGTTTGTGATTCTAAAGATGAAAAGATGTACTTAGAAGGAAGTATTCAAGACATAACCCAACGTAAACACACAGAAAATATGATTAAGAAGCAGCAAGAACTCTTGCTTAAGGCAGAAATAGAACAGCGAGAAATACTAGAAAAAGCACTTGTTATGAAAGATCAGTTTATATCTTTAATCAGTCATGAATTTAAAACTCCTTTAAATGTCATTTACTCAGCTATTCAATTGATTGAGTGCATATATTTTAATCAAATATCAGATCGTGTTAAAGAACTTATTGGAAGTATAAAGATAAATACATTTAGGCAGCTCAGACTTGCAAATAATTTATTAGATATTACAAAGTTAAATTCAGGGCATTTTAAATTAAATATGAAAAACATTGATATAGTATTCTTGATTGAAGCTATTACTGAGTCAGTAGAGTTATATGCAAACCAAAAGAATATTGAAATATCTTTTGACTCAAATGTAATAAGCAAGATTATTAGTATCGATGAGGAAAAGATTGAAAGGATTATATTAAATATTCTTTCAAATGCTATAAAATTTACGGACAATGGTGGAAGGGTTGATGTTATACTTAATGAAAACAGTGAGTTGAACTTAGTAGAGATTAAAATAATAGACACAGGTATAGGAATTCCAAAAGATAAGCAGGAGTTAATATTTGAGCGATTTGGACAAGTTGATAGCAACTTATCTAGACAGGCAGAAGGTACGGGAATTGGATTATCCCTTGTAAAATCATTAGTGGATATTTTAGAAGGAACAATAGAAGTTGAAAGTGAATTAGGCGTTGGCAGTACTTTTATTATAAAATTACCTCTGAAGGAAGGAATAGCGGATGATGAAGTTGAAGCTTGTTTAGATTTTGAAAATAGGCTAGTAAATGAAATTAAAGTTGAGTTTTCTGATATTTATTTATGAGGATTTAATTAAGTACAGTGAAAATGAGGATGACAGAGGATTTTTGTTACCTATATTTTTCGTAAGATGGGATAAATGAAAATTAATTGAAGCTAGCTATTACTTAGTGATATAATTTAAATTAAAGTAAGTAAATGGAGGACAAATATGAACATATTAGTTAGTTCATACATTCGAGATTATTTGAGTGTAGTATGCAATATAACATTCACTTTTGGATACCAAGGGGAAAGTGCGTCCAAAATTGAATATCTTGTGAATTAACTGAAGATATAATCCTTCAAACTTAGAATAAAATCTAATGAAATATTAATATATGCCTAAGTGGAAGTGTATCTTTCTACTTAGGTTTTTTTGCGCGCATTTTGGTGGGAGGGTATAAGAGAAAGGTTAATATATAAAAGGTTAACGGAGGGAATTTTTATGAAAATAAATAAGCGCGAGTTAGAGTTAAACATAGTTAAAAATTATATATTTATTTTTTTAAGCCGATTAGATTTAACGCAAGGTATATGGATGATATATCTTTCTACAAAAGGAATGAGTTTAACTAAGCTAGGGGTTTTAGAAGGGATTTTTCATTTAGTATCTTTTTCTATGGAAGTGCCTACAGGGATAGTTGCTGATTTATGGGGGAGAAAAGTTAGTAGAGTATTTGGAAGATTATTGTCAATGGTAAGCATGATAATACTAATATTTTCTGATGATTTCTATATGTTTAGTTTGTCCTTTGCAACCTTAGCAATATCCTATAACCTAGAATCAGGTGCAGGAGAGGCCTTAATTTATGATTCTTTAAAAGCAATAGATAAGGAGAAGGATTATATAAAGATTAATGGCAAAAATGAAATGTTTATGCAGATAGGTAGTGTTGCAGCTTTAATTTTGGGAGGCTATTTAGGCTCTAAAGACTATCTACTGGCATTTGGAGTAAGTGCCATAATAGCTGCAATAACTTTTATGCAGTCTTTTACTTTTGTAGAGCCTGTAGAAATTATAGAAACAAAGGCAGCTACAGTATCTGAAGGAAAGACAAGAAATTTATTATTAAAACAAATCATAGATAGTGTTAAAATAATTAGGGATAATAAAAAAGTTGGGTTTTTAATTATCTTTATTAATATAATATCTCTATTTGTTACTAGTTTATTTTATTATCTTCAAAATTACTGGAAAACTCAGGGTAGTTCTGAATTCAAAATAGGAATATACTTATCCGTATCATCTTTGTTAGCTGGAATTGTAGCCACGAGGGTTTATAGATTAGAAAGGATTTTGAAAGAAAAAGGAATAATTATTTTTATGCCTATAATAATTGCTTTATCTATTTGGGGAATTGCATTAACTAGTCTATCCCAGGTCTTTTATATTATAATAGGGATTGCAGATTCTATTGTTTATGTAACTATAGGTGATTATATAAATAAATTAATTCCTAGCCAAAATAGGGCTACTATTTTATCTTTTCAAAGCATGATTTTCAGTTTGTTTATGATATTGATATTCCCTTTGATAGGGAAGCTAGGGGAATCTTTTTCTCTGAAATTTGCTTTTGTATTTATGGCGTTTATAGCAAGTGTACTATCTATAATAAATGCTTATATTTTAAGGAATGCAGATAAAAAGCAATAGTTAAGATTGATAAAAAAGTAAAGATATATAGAATTATAATCACATGAAAGATGACCAATTAAAAAAGAAAAATTTTTGAAAAGAAAAGCTATGTCTTACTATACATTTTAATAAATAAAAGAGGCTGTCGCACTAAAAATTAGTGCGACATTTTTTAATTATCGAGCTTATTGGAGAGTAAAATATCATTAAATTTTCTGTGAAAAACACAAAAAAACGCTGCCGCGTTAGCGAATTTTTTTATGCTAATGTAACAGCCCTTTTTATTTATTAAAAAATACTTGAATTAATTATGAAAATATTAGAGCATATGTAACACCTACAACACCAATAGCAGCTAGGGTATATACTATTTTAGCAGGCATTACCCCGTCATTTTCAACAGACTTACCAAACATACCAAAAACAAATGGATGAACTAAAAATGGCATTGCAAAGATAAATGGAATCATAGCTGCTGCTTGTGCCCCGAACATACCTCCTTGAACTGCTGCAAATAATCCAAAGTGAGATAAAGCTGATGAAGCGGCCATAGATGCATCGCTTATTGGCATACCGCTAAGGCTTAACATTAAAAAGCTTGAGAATACTGCAACTACCTGCAATCCAAAGGAGAATTGCATTAATCCTTTAACTTCGATAGCTTCCTCACCGTTTGCGTTTCTAAGTGTTTTTAAGGATATTACTGTTAGCCCAAGTCCAATAATAACTAGTGGAACAACCCAGCCAACTAATAGAGAACCACGTTCTGCACTTGCTGCTAGTATAGAAAATACAAACACATGTCCGAAGAAAGGAATATTTATCATTATTGGTGCTCTAGATGCTGCATCTGGGCCTAAGTCACCAGCAGTACAGGCTCCAGTTAATCCTGAGTGAGAAAGTGCTCCTGCCATACCAGGTGCAAGGTTACGTACGTGATTAGCTTTACCAAATAATATAAGTATTGATAAACCACCAAACATCCAAAACAACTGTCCAGAAAGACCATAAGTTAAAACTGCTCTCATTTCAGTGAGCTTTAATGCTTCAAGAATTTGTGAACCACCGACTATAAAGTTAGCGGCAAGCACTACTGGAATTCCAGCAAAAAGTAATGATCTAAGTGTTGGGCCAAACTTCCAATTAGAAAGTATTGCACCCAATCCAGCAGACATAATCATAGCAAAAAAGATTTGAGGTAATGCAATAATTGGCTTAATCCACCCAGCAATGGTCGCTGAAATAATTAATATTATAAGAATAACAACAAGTTCATATAGACCTTTTCTTATATACTCTGATTTATCTTTTACGGTTGCTTTATAATCAATTAAAATTATTGATCCAGCTATGCCAATATAAGCTATAATTGGATAAAAACCTTTAAGTGGATCACCTGCCGAGGATCCTATGATTAGTCTATAAACTCCCTCAATACCAAGAAGTATAAAGAAAGATCTTAGAATAAATACAAGTTCTGTACGTCTAGTTCCAAGAATAACCTCTTCGTCAGATGGAACAAACATATCTTCGCTTTCTAACTTTTCGTGGGAGAGTATTTTTTTAAGTTCCTGTCCTCCAACAAAAAAGGAAGCAATTAGTGCAGTTATTGTCACCTTACTCATTAAATTTACTATAGGAAACTCACCTAAACCAGGTGTAGCAATATTGCCTTTAACTAATGCTAAGCCCATTCCTAATCCAAAAATTACTATAATTAGAATTGGAGAGTACTTTGTTCCTGCTACAACAGTACGGGCAATTAAAACAATAGGAATTAATAATAGCAGTGTCAACCAAAGTTGATCGAGCATTTGTACATGCGAAATTTGTTCAACTAATTGTTCCATAGTGCCTCCTTAACATGTAAACATCTTAATTATTTTTATATATAGTAATATTAGCATAAAGAACGAAAATTATGTAAATTGTTAGTGTGGATAGATGATAGATGATATTACCGAGAAAAAGCCACAGAAATTTATACAAACTTTTGTGGACTAAATAGTTGCTGAAATAACTAATCTTAAATTAGTGATGATAACTATACTATGTATACAAAAGGCCTATATTATAATTAGTATATATCCTAATAAGAAAAAACCCTTCAATTAATGAAGGGTTCTTTTGCATAAATTATAAAATAAATGTGCGAGTTTATTATGAAAATATTAATGCATATGCAAGACCTAAAGTTCCTAGAGAAGCTAATGTGTATACTATTTTAGCAGGCATTACTCCATCATTTTCAACTGACTTACCAAATATACCGAAAACAAATGGATGAACTAAGAATGGCATAGCAAATATAAATGGAATCATAGCTGCTGCCTGTTCTCCAAACATACCTCCCTGAACTGCTGCAAACAATCCAAAGTGAGATAGAGCGGAAGATGCCGCCATAGATGCATCGCTTATTGGCATACCGCTAAGGCTTAACATTAAAAAGCTTGAGAATACTGCAACTACCTGTAATCCAAAGGAGAATTGCATTAAGCCTTTAACTTCTGCAGCTTCCTCACCATTTGCGTTTCTAAGTGTTTTTAAAGATACTACTGTTAGCCCAAGTCCAATAATAACTAGCGGAACAACCCAAGCAACTAATAGGGAACCACGTTCTGCGCTTGCTGCTAGTATAGAGAATACAAACACATGTCCAAAGAAAGGAATGTTTATCATTATTGGTGCTCTAGATGCTGCATCTGGACCTAAGTCACCAGCAGTACAAGCTCCGGTTAATCCTGAGTGAGAAAGTGCTCCTGCCATACCAGGTGCAAGGTTACGTACGTGGTTAGCTTTACCAAATAATATAAGTATTGATAAACCACCAAACATCCAAAATAACTGTCCAGAAAGACCATAAGTTAAAACTGCTCTCATTTCAGTAAGCTTTATTGCTTCAAGAATTTGTGAACCACCTACTATAAAGTTAGCGGCAAGCACTACTGGTATTCCAGCAAAGATTAATGATCTAAGTGTTGGACCAAATTTCCAGTTAGATAATATCGCACCTAAACCTGCAGATAAAATCATAGCAAAGAAAATCTGAGGTAATGCAATGATTGGTTTAATCCATTGTGCCACATTAGCGGATATAACTAATACTAAAATAATAGCAATAATCTCAAATACACCTTTTCTTATATAATGTGATCTATCTGATATTGTTGCTTTGTAATCGATTAAAATAATTGAACCACATATACCAATATAAGCTATAATTGGATAAAATTTTCCGAGTACATCATTTTCTGGTACTCCTAAAATTAATTTGTTAACACCTTCTATACCAAGAAGTATAAAGAAAGATCTTATAATAAATACAAGTTGTGTACGCTTAGTTCCAAGAATAATTTCCTCATCGGATGGTACAACCATGTCTTCGCTTTCTAATTTTTCATGGGATAGTATTTTCTTAAGTTCTTGTCCTCCAACAAAGAAGGATGCAATTAATGCAATTATAGTTACCTTACTCATTAAATTTACTATCGGAAATTCAGATAAGCCAGGTGTGGCAACGTTACCCTTAACTAGTGCTAATCCCATACCCAATCCGAAAATTACTATGATTAGGATTGGTGAATATCTCGTTCCGGCTACAACAGTACGAGCAATTAACACAATAGGAATTAATAATAATAGCGTTAGCCAAAGCTGATTAAGCATTTGTACGTTTACAATTTGTTCAACTAATTGTTCCATATAGTGCCTCCTTATTCTACAAATAATATTGTGAAATTCATACTAAGTAATAGTAGCATGGGAAGCGAAAAATGTCTACATTTGTCACGCTAAAAAATTATGAACAAATTGAAAATTAAATAAAATGAATAAAATTATTTAATTGTAATAAAATGAAAAAATTTACTTTTATGCAGATGCTTGTTTGTAACTTAGTAGTTATATAATGCAACTTAGCATTACACATATTTACTTAATAAGTTGAGTTGTTTATAGTTAAATTATAAATAATGCTTTTACAGGTGGTGTTAGATTGAAGATTACAATAAATGAATCCTCTAACAATTCAGAAGTAGAAATAATAATTAAATGTAAAGCAGTTGACGATGAAATTCATAGGATAATGTCTATGATTAAAAACTCTGAAGAAAAAATTCTTGGCATAGTGGATGGTTCAACTCATTTTATAGAGCCCGAGAATATATTTTATTTTGAAAGTGTGGATAAAAAGACATTTATGTATACAAAGTCACAGGTACTCGAAACACATTTAAAATTATATGAGATTGAGAAGAAATTGACAAAATATGATTTTTTTAGAGCCAGTAAGTCAACTGTAATTAACATTTCAAAGATTAAAAGACTATCACCAAGATTTAATGGAAAGCTGGAGGTACTTTTAGAAAATGATGAAAGGCTTATTATTTCAAGACAATATGTGAGGATTATAAAAGAAATTTTAGGACTATAGAGGAGGGGTTACAGTGAAAAAGTTTGTAGAATTTACTGTCCAATTTAAATTTGTGTGGGGATTATTTTTTACAGCAGCAATGTTATTATATACCACGATAAGTATGATTTTGGGTGCTAAATCTATGGAGTTTGTTGTTGTGTGGAAATTTGTTTTAATAACTCTTATTATTACTTCCTTTCATTACCTTATTTTTGGGGAACTAATATTAAGTACTACTAAAACCAAATATAAAGTGATGATACATTCTATATTGTGCTATGTTACATTATTTATATGGAGTGCATTCCTTAATTGGGTAAGCATTTCAAGTATTATCTCTGTGATGATATTTACTTTAGGGTATATTACTTTATACTCACTATGTATGCTTTCATTTTATATTTATTATAAGTCAACTGGAGAGGAATTGAATAATAGGTTAACAGCATATAAACAAAATTTAAATAAGGAGAAAAGTCAATGATGAATGTAATTGAAATCCAAAGTTTAACAAAGTCATATGGTAAAATTCGTGGCATAGAAAGTGTAAACTTACAGGTTAAACAAGGAGAGATATTTGGATTTATAGGACCCAATGGTGCCGGTAAATCTACTACCATAAAGGTGTTATTAAATCTCATTTTTCCAACCTCAGGGGAGGCAAAAATTTTTGGTTTAAATTGTGTTAGTGAAGGGACTAAAATTAAAGAAAGCATAGGATATGTGCCAAGTGAAGTTAGATATTATGACAATATGAAGGTTTCTGAGCTTATCCATTATGCTGAATCCTTTCACAAAAATGTGGATAGTGATTATGTAGCCCAGTTATGCAAAATTTTTGATGTGGAACTTGATAAAAGCATTTCTGAACTTTCCCTTGGAAATAGGAAGAAGGTTGCCATTGTTCAAGCCATGCTTCATAAGCCAGAGCTTTTAATTTTAGATGAACCTACTAATGGGTTAGATCCTTTAATCCAGCAAAAGCTTTTTAATACGTTATTATCTTTAAAGGGAAAAGGTACAACTATATTTTTATCAAGTCATAACCTTACAGAAGTGGAAGCATTTTGTGATAAAGTTGCTATCATAAAGGAAGGGAAAATAGTAGATGTTAAAGATATATCTAGTTTTACTAACAGAAAGATAAAAAGAGTTACTCTAAAGCTTTCAGAAAGTATTGAAGATGAAATTAGAAGCATTGGTGGAGAAATCTTGAATAAGGGTAAGGAAAGTTTGGTTTTTGACTACAATGGAAATATAAATAAGCTTATTTCCGTAATAATAAAATACAATTTAAAGGATATTACAATAGAAGAAAAGAAGCTATCGGAAGTATTCATGAGTTACTATAAGTAAGGGGGGGAAATAAATGAATGTATTTAAGATGGAAGTGAAAAATGGTATGAGACCCTTGAGTATATGGAGCATTATTTGTGTGCTTTTGACTATTTTATTTATGTCCATGTTTCCTTCTATGAAGGATAGTGGGATGAAGGAAATAGTAAATACAAAAATGGATGCAATGCCTCAGGCAATATTAGAGGCTTTTAATTTAAAGAGCATGCCTGATTTTACAAAGTTAAATGAATATTTTGCATACGTTTTTCAATATATAGTGATAGCAGGAGGCATTTACGCAGGTATGTTGGGAGCAAAATCCCTTATCAAAGAAGAAAGTGAAGGAACTATAGAATTTCTTTATGCACAGCCAATAAGCAGGAATAAAATCGTTACAATGAAAATTTTATCTTCACTGGCATTATTTTATATATTTGTTGTAATAATAGCTGTTGCTTCAACTATAATATCGCTAATTGTAAAACCATCTGATTTAAAAATAATAAGCTTGATTATAGATTTGAAAATGCTTTTTTCAGCATTCATGTTAGTAGGTTTAGTATTTATGGCTGTAGGGTTTTTACTGTCTTCCTTAATTTCACATCTAAGACTTGCAATGCCTATATTCATGGGGTTTTTCTTTACAACATATCTTTTAGGTATGTTCTCTAATATGATAGGTCAGCTTAAATTCCTAAAGTATTTTTCACCTTTTCACTATGCAGTACCATTAGAAATTATAAAAGATGGATTTGATGGAATAAGTATAGCTTTAGCACTGGTGATAATTTTTCTATCTATTTCAATTACGTACATTACTTACAGAAAGAAAGATTTTAGAATATAAGTGGTCTGTGCTGATATGAATAAAATATATATAAAACCTGTGTCAGAATATATAAATATTTAATATGACATAGGGTTTTAATTTTATAAATTGAGGAAATGTTTTTAATAAACTAATAATTGAAAAGCATCACTACTACTATGTATAATATAATCTAGATAAAACAACAAGGAGGAGATTTTTTGAAAGAAACAATTAAGAGGATACTAAACTTAGATTTTAGATTTAGGGTAGGCGCTAAGTATATTAAGGTATCCATGGCAGCATGTATATCAGCATTTGTAATTATGGGAATGGCTACGGGGTGCACATCTACATCAGGAGATGATAAGGCAACAATAGCTCCAGTTGAAACCAAGGACACAAAGAAGGAAGATAATACATCTAAAGATACTAAAGTGTCAGTAAATGGAGAACTTAAAGTTCATTTCATAGATGTGGGACAGGCTGATTCTATATTAGTTCAACAAGGAAACTCTGCGATGCTTGTTGATGCAGGAAATAATGCAGATAACCAAACAGTTAAGAGTTATTTAGATAAGCAGGGAATTACTGAACTTAAGTACTTCATTGGCACACATAAGGATGAAGATCATATTGGAAGTGCAGATTACATAATAAATTCTTTTAAGGTAGGAAAGGTATATTTCCCAAAGCAGACAGCAACTACAAAGACCTTTGAAGACTTTGTAAGAGTTGTTAAGGGTAAAGGACTTAAGCTTACTGTTCCAACTGTAGGGGAAAGCTTTAAATTAGGAGATGCCATTGTTACTGTACTTGCTCCAAATAGCTCCAGTTATCAGGACGCTAACGATTATTCAATAGTAGTTAAAGTATCTTATGGCAGTACTTCGTTTTTACTAACTGGAGATGCTGAAAGTGTAAGTGAAAGCGAAATGGTAAGTAAGGGCTTAGATTTAAGAGCTACAGTACTTAAAGTAGGACACCATGGAAGTAAATCATCAACTAGTCAAAGCTTCTTAAATAAAGTAAATCCTAAGTATGCAGTTATTTCAGTAGGTAAAGATAATGACTATGGACATCCTAAACAAGAAGTGATGAACAGATTAAAAGTAAAAAATATACCTGTTTATAGAACTGATGAAAAAGGAACTATAGTAGCTACAAGTAACGGAAGTGAAGTAAAATTTAGTACAAACCCTGGCAGTTATAATGGTGCAGCTTCAAGTTCAAGCTCATCAAGCTCTACAGGAAATAGTGCAACTACAAAAACTCAAGTTGTACCAGCAATCGTTGCTCCAAAGTCTACTGCACCAACGGCACCTAAAACAACTGCACCAGCAAATAATAATGCTAGGATAGTATATCATACGCCTTCAGGGAAATCCTATCATTATGACAAAAATTGCAAAACACTTTCAAGAAGTAAAACAATACTACAATTTACTTTAGGGGAAGCTATTAACTCAAGTCATTCAGATCCGTGTGATGTTTGTACTTACTAGGAGGTTTAAAAGGCTATGAAAGTAATAATTGATAGATTTGAAGGGGATTTTGCGGTATGTGAAAAAGAAAATAAAGCTATGATAGATATACCCAAGGAAATTTTGCCTGAAGAAGCTAAAGAGGGCGATGTGCTCGATATAAATATTAGCATTGATACTGAAGAAACCGAAAATAGAAAAAAGATTATTGAAGAATTGACTAAAGACATTTGGGCATAAGTGCCACCCACGTGACAAGTGGCAAGTACTAATATGAAAACATACCTAGATTTATGTGAATTAAATCTAGGTATGTTTTCTTTTTAATCTACAAACTCATTATTTTTAAAGTTTCCAACATTAACTTTACCATCAGCAAATATGTACATCCCTTGCCCTTCTCTTACATCATTTTTCCAAGCACCTACATATTTATCACCATCGGACCAGGTATGAATGCCGTAACCATGCCTTAAGTCATTTGACCATTCACCGGCATAAACGTCTCCATCTGGCCAAGAGCAAACTCCTTCACCAGATCGGGCACCATTTTCCCAATTACCTACATATACTTCTCCATCTGGCCAGGTATAAATTCCATGACCGTGTTTATCATCATTTTTCCATTGACCTATATATTTTTCTCCACATGACCAGGTAAAGGTGCCTTGACCATCCATTTGATCATTTTTCCATTGACCTGTATATATACTGCCATCTTTATAAAAATAAGTACCTTCCCCATGCATTCTACCGTCTTTGCGGTCGCCAACATAGGAACCACCATGAACATGAGCTGTATGCTCTGGTGCAGCAATTTCTACATTTGTCATTTTTAACTTTTTAAGATTGGAATTATTTATTGTAATTTTTTTCATATGCAAATTTCTCCTTATATTCCTTAATTTCATTTTTATTATGCCACAAGTAAAATTAAATTTCATGTTTTTCTACAATATATTTTATTGAAGTATTTACTTTTGAATATTATCTTCTTTAGTTTTATTAAATTTTTATTATTTATACATAAATTATTGATAGGGATATTTATTCGAACTTGATTATTTGTAAATTATAGTATATAATAACATAAATTATAGCGTGATAAATAATATGATAAACATAAGTAAAATAAGGAGTATATAAGAATTACTGAAGCTACTTTAACTAATATATATGAATGTAGATATGAAAAAAGATGAATGAATATAAATTGCCTCAATTTATAGGGCAAAGGTTTTATATTTATCCAAGTTTTTTCATGGGCAATGGACCATAAGAACAAGTCCAATTATATTAATATAATGTGGAAGTTATTAGTGAATTTATTATTTGTATAGTGACACTAAATTAAATTTTGCTCTTTTGCAACGTTGAATAATTATTTTTGATATGAAAAAATCAAATTAAAAAGTCAGGCTAAGGGTAGATGTAGGCTTTAATAAATTATTAATGAAATGCATGGAGAAAATTATTATAGAAAAGTTTATTACTTTAGTGAACTGTTAACCGGATTTTAGATGAAAATATTGAAATTTAAAAATAAGTATGAATAAAAGTAAGTATGTAAAATTTAAAAGAAATATTAACTAGTGTTCCTAATTATTATAAAGGCACTTGTTTTGTAATATTGTTAATGAAATAAACTTAAGAATTTAATGGTGAAGAGCCTGGAAGTAGGGCACGTTTCTTTGCCGGATAGGAGATTAAATGATAACGAAAAACAAACCCAAAGTAAAGGTGATTGCCTTAGGCGGTCTAGGAGAGATTGGAAAAAATATTACTGCTATAGAATATGATAATGAAATAATTGTTATTGATTGTGGTTTAGCTTTTCCTGATTCAGAAATGTATGGTATAGATTTAGTTATACCAGATATAACGTATTTACTCAATAATAGAGAGAAAGTAAAGGGTTTTGTATTAACCCATGGCCATGAAGATCATATAGGTGGTCTTCCATATGTTTTACAAGAGTTAAATGTACCTGTTTATGGTACAAGATTAACATTAGGCTTAGTAAAAAGTAAATTAGAAGAGCATAATATGGTTTCTGATTGTACTCTTATTGAAGTTAAACCAGGAGAAGAGGTTAAAACGGAACATTTTAAAGTTGAATTTATACGAACTTGCCATAGTATTGCAGATGCTTGTGCGTTAGCCATACAAACTCCAGAAGGCACCATAGTTCATACTGGAGATTTTAAAATAGATTATACGCCTATTGATGGGGAAGTAATAAATCTTCATCGTTTTGCAAAGCTCGGAAGCCAAAAGGTGCTATTATTAATGGCAGATAGTACAAATGTTGAACGTCCAGGCTATACAGTTTCAGAAAAGATTATAGGGGAAAATTTAACAAGGATCTTTGGCACTGCAAAAGGTAGAGTAATTGTAGCTTCCTTTGCATCCAATATTAATAGAATTCAACAAATTATTAATTCATCCTTGTTTTACGGAAGAAAAGTTGCATTTAGTGGAAGAAGTATGGAGAAGATTTCTAAAATAGCTATGGAACTAGGTTATATGCAATTACCTGAAGATCAACTTATAAGCGTAGATGATATTGGCAAATATCCTGATGATAAAATAACAATTGTAACAACAGGAAGTCAAGGAGAGCCAATGGCTGCCCTTTCAAGAATAGCATATGGAACCCACAGAAAGATAAGTGTTGATAGAGGTGATTTGGTAATTATTTCTGCTTCACCAATTCCTGGAAACGAGAAGCCTATATCTAAACTCATAGACGAGCTTTTTAAGAAGGGGGCAGAAGTAATTTATAATGCCTTAGAAGAAGTTCATGTTTCAGGTCACGCTTGTCAGGAAGAGTTAAAGCTGATTCATACGTTAATTAAACCTAAATTTTTCATGCCTGTCCATGGTGAATATAGGCATTTGAGACAGCATGGATTGCTAGCTGAAAGTTTAGGTATGGATTCCAAAAATATATTTCTTTTAGAAACTGGACAGACGCTAGAACTAAGTAGAAGTAGTGCTAAAAGATCAGGAAGAGTTACTTCAGGCGCGGTTATGATAGATGGTCTTGGTATCGGTGATGTAGGAAATATAGTACTAAGGGATAGAAAGCACTTATCACAGGATGGTATATTAACCGTAGTAGTAACAATAGATAAAGCTTCATCTACTGTACTTTCAGGACCAGATATTATTACAAGAGGATTTGTTTATGTAAAAGAATCTGGAAATTTATTAAATGAAGCAACTGAAGTAGTAAAAGCTGAATTAGATAAATGTATGGAGAAAAAGGTTACTGAATGGTTAGTAATAAAATCTAGTATAAAATACTCATTAGGACAGTTCTTATACACTAAAACAAGAAGAAAACCTATTATTCTTCCAATAATTATGGAAATATAAATACTACTAGATATAGTTAATATAATAAGAATTAAAGCACCCCGTAAATATTTTTATATTTACGGGGTGCTTTTTTATTAAAAGGCTAAGGTAGAGCCCCAGGGGATACCATAAGATAGGTTTATCTCATGGAGCAAAATACATAAGTGGAAAACAAAACTAAATAAAGGAAATATATTGAATTGAATGAATATTTGTGTTATATTATTTTTGTAAAGATTTTCCGAAAAAGTTTTTATTTATTTTTTTTAAATTTAATTGTTGAACAATTAAACAATTAAACAATTAAACAATTGTGCAATAAGTTGTTTTACTATTGGAGGTAATATTTTGTTTACACAACTAAAATCTAAGAAATTATCAGAAAGAGTATCTCAACAAATAATAGGTCTTATTGAATCTGGTGAATTAAAACCTGGGGACAAACTACCTGCTGAAAATATATTTGCTGAAAAGCTAGGAGTAAGCAGAGGAATACTTAGAGAAGCTCTGACATTACTGCAGTTCCAAGGTATCATTAGTAGAAAACCTAAAGATGGAACTTATATTAGAGAATTATCTAAATATAATTCTATTGGTGAATCAATTTTAAAATCCCTGAAAGAAGCTTCTTATCAAGATTTAATTGAAGTTAGAGAATCTTTAGAGCAAAGGGCAGTGGAACTAGCTATAGAAAGAGCAAGTGATGAACAAATAAGGGAAATAGAAACCTATCTAAACAGCATAAATGTCAATGATGCATATGACAACATAACAGATTATGATTTTCATTTAAAGCTTGCAGAGTTGTCTAAAAATGTATTGCTGATTAATTTTATAGAAAGTTATTATGGACTCATTAAAGAGCTCGGCAAAATGAGCAGCAAGAATCAAGAACGTAGACAAGTCATAATAGAAGAGCATAAAGCAATCATAGATTTAATAATTAAAAGAGATGCAGATGGAGCAAAGGCAGCAGTTACATACCACCTAAGAAAAGTTAAAGAATCAATACAAACTGGTGATATAAAATAAACTATAGAATTGAGGGGAGTAAAGTGAAAGATCAAATTAAAATATTATCACCCTGTGCAATTTTAGGATATGGATTTTCTATTGAATCCTTTGTAAATGGGATGAAGGAAAACCCAGACGCTGTAGTTGTAGATGCAGGTTCAACAGATGCAGGTCCCCATAAGCTGGGTGCTGGTGTTGCCATAGTTAGTAGACTCGCATGCAAAAAAGATTTATCAGTTTTAATTAAAGAAAGTAGAAAATATAAGATTCCACTTGTAATAGGTTCGGCAGGGGGATCAGGGGCTAAAGTCCACACTGAATGGACTATGGATATAATAAATGAAATTTTAGAAGAAGAAAATATTAAGTGTAAGCTTGCTATAATTTGGGCCGATATTCCCAAAGATAGGATTAATGCAGCAATAAAGGAAAGCAAAGTTGAAGGTATGTCAAAAAATATACCAGTGCTTACTGAAGATATAGTAGATGAAACTAATAATATAGTAGCACAGATGGGAGTGGAGCCAATACTTGAAGCTTTAGAAAATAAGGCGGATATAATTATATGCGGCAGAGCCTATGATCCAGCACCTTTTGCGGCCATTGGAATATATAATGGATTTGACAAAGCTTTATCTTATCATCTTGGTAAGATACTAGAATGTGGTGCACTATGTTCTGAGCCTGGCTCTGCAAAGGATTGTATTATGGGGGCATTAAGCAAGGATAACTTTGAAGTATATCCTATTAACAAAGCTAGAAGATGTACTCCAATAAGTGTAGCAGCGCACACATTTTATGAGAAGGACCATCCGTATATTTTAAAAGGCCCGGGAATAGTATTAAACTTAGAAGATTGCGAATTTGAGGCTGTAAGTGAAAATAGAGTAAGGGTAAAGGGCAGCAGAATAGAAAAAACTCCTGTTTATAAAATTAAACTAGAAGGTGCTAGACAGAAGGCGTTTAGAACTTTTGTAATGGCAGGTGTAAGGGATCCGATTTTAATCGACAAAATTGAAGAGGTTCAAAATGACGTTGTAAAAAGCGTTAAAGAATATTTCTCTGAAATACCAACGGAAGATTACACAATAAACTTTTATAACTATGGCAAGAATGGGGTAATGGGTGAATTAGAGCCTATTAAGGATACTCCACATGAGATAGGAGTGCTCTTTGAGGTGTTAGCAAAAACTCAAAATCAGGCATCAACCATATGCAGCTCAGTACGTTCAACCTTTATGCACTATGGATATGAGGGGAGGAAGTCAACATCTGGGAATTTGGCATTTCCTTTTGCACCTAGCGATGTGGAATTTGGTATTGTATATGAGTTTTCAGTTTATCATCTAATGGAAGTAAAAGACGGTAAGGAAATGTTCCCTATCGAGTACAGGGAGGTACAGTAATGGATAGGTTAGTTGATATTGCAAAGGTTCTTAGAAGTAAAAATAGTGGACCCTTTGAAATAACATTAGATATTCTATTTGATACTATAGAAAAATATGAAAGGGTAGTAAAATCAGGCAAAATAAATAAGGAGTTAATAGCCTCTTTATATAAAATTCCTACTGATGATATTACTAATTTAGTATTCTTCAAAAAGGGGCTGGGAATAAAAATAACATTCAATAGGAAAACGTCTTCAGGAACCTGCGGAGACAGAGATGTTTATGGTGCACAGCAGCATGCTCCTCTTTTTGATATTTTAATACCATGAAAGGAGGAGGACTATGGAGTTAAAACCATCAACAACAGAAAAATACGATAAGATAAAAGCTAAACAGCTAAAGCCTTCAGTAAAGTCAAAACTTAAGAAGATTAAAGAAGATAAAGCTCTTTATCTAATGCTTCTTCCAACACTCATTTACTTTATTATTTTTAGGCTATGGCCAATTTTGAATATGAAGCTTGCTTTTTACGATTATAGATCACTAGGACCATGGAAATGGGCAGGACTTAAATACTTTAAGCTTATTTTTAAATCACCATTATTTGAAGTAATTGTAAAAAACACATTAATTATAAGCTTTATGAAATATGTGATACTATTCCCATTTATAGTACTGTTTGCAATATTACTTACAGAGCTAAAAAGTAATATATTTAGAAAATATGTACAAGTAGTTTCATTTTTACCGCACTTTCTTTCTTGGGTAGTTATTGCGGGAATATGGATATCATTTTTATCTCCATCATCAGGAGCGATAAATCAAATACTAGGAATATTTAATATATCACCTATAGACTTCATGACAGATAAGGAAAAAATAAGATGGGTATTATTATTTTCTGAAGCATGGAGAAGTATAGGATGGGACTCAATAATATATTTCACAGCAATAATTTCAATAAGTCCAAATATATTTGAGGCTGCTGAAATAGATGGTGCAAACAGGCTTGATATAATAAGGTATATAGTACTTCCAGCACTAGTTGTGCCAATGGTTACAATGTTTATCTTAAATTTAGGATTCTTTTTAAATGCTGGATTTGATCAGGTATTTAACTTTACTAATGATTCTGTGAACAGTGTAATTGATATACTAGATACCTATATTTATAGGTTAGGTCTTGTAAATGGTCAATATTCATTAGCTACAGCAGTAGGTGTTCTTAAGGGTATTATAGGCGTATTGCTAGTGTTAATAACACATTTCATCAGTAAAAAATTAACAGGTGAGGGGGTATGGTAGTAAATGAAGTATAAAAGCAAACTTAAAAAGTTTAGTATATATCAGATTACTTTAATGATATTTCTATTTATTCTAACGCTTACTATGATAATCCCCTTGCTTAACATACTTGCAGTATCGCTTTCAGATCCATCAGTATCACCTACTATGTCTGGACTAGACATAATACCTAAAAAGCTTAATTTTATTAATTATAAAATAGTGCTAAGTCATCCTGTATTACTGCCAGCTCTTTTTAATTCAGTGTTTATTACAGTGGTTGGGACTTTTATAAATATAGTATTAACTACTACAGCAGCTTATGTTTTAACAAGGCCAGGACTCATATTTAAAAAGGCTTTAATGGTGTTTTTAATATTTATGATGTTATTTGATCCAGGACTCGTGCCTGAATATCTGGTAATTAAGGATATAGGGTTAATAGGAAGTCAGTGGTCTGTAATACTAGTATCTGCTGTAAATGTTTATTATTTAATAATAATGATGCGATATTTTAATGAAGTACCAAAGGAGATGTTTGAAGCAGCTCAAATAGATGGATGTGGTCACATTAAAATGCTGTTTAAAATAGTGTTTCCTCTCGCAAAGGCTGGGGTAGCAACTATAACAATGTTTTATGCAGTAATCAGATGGAATGAGTATTTTAAGGCAAGCATTTATATAGGTGATGCTTCAAAAACTACTTTGCAGGTAATACTAAGGCAGTTTATTGTCTTAAACGATACCGTTTCAATTGTAGGAGCTCAAAATATATTAAATTACAACAGCTTAGCTCAGCTAGATTTCAATGCTTTAAAATACGCCACAATTATTGTGGCAATAATACCGATTCTAATTCTCTATCCAATGGTTCTTAAATACTATGCTAAGGACGTTATGGGTGGAGGAGTTAAGGAATAGATTATTTTAAGGGGGATTTATAATGAAAAAAACATTGACTTTAGTTCTGACAGCAGCTCTCATGGCTTCAGTATTTACAGGTTGTGGTAAAAGTAGTACAACTTCCAATGAAGTAAAAGATAATGGGAAAACTATTTCAGCTCCTAAGGAAATAGGAAGTGCGGATAAGCCAGTTAAAGTTAGTATAATCATAAAGGATGTAAGCCCAAAGGAAGAAGATGTAAAAAAACTTGAAGAAAAAATGGAAAAGGGAATGGCAGCAGAGAAAAAATATGTGGATGTACAATTTTTAGAAGCTCCAACGGGAACCTATAAAGATGCAGTACCATTAGCTTTTAGAACAGGGCAAATTTCTCCAGATTTAATATATTTTCAGGGTGGGGACCAGCCTATAGCTAATGAAGGATTACTTGAAGACTTAACACCATATATTGAAAGTTCAACAAATGTAAAGAATCTTATGGAAGAGCATAATAAAGTGAAAATGAAAAACTATCCATATTTACTATGGCTTTCACCAGCGAAAGTAAACACTCCTGTAATGAGAAAAGATTTATTTGATAAACTAGATAGTTCTAAAGCATTAATTGAAAATCCTACACCAGAAAATTATCATAAAATGTTTAAAGAACTTGTTGCTAAGGGATTAGTGAAATATGCTATCACTGCGGATGGTGACCTTACAAGGCTAGATACTGTATTTAATCATGCTTTTGGAGTTACATCTACAGTGATGAAAGTGGATGGGAAATGGGTATTTTCAAAAGCAACTAAGTTTGAAAGAGATAAACTTGAATTTTATGCTACTTTGTACAAGGAAGGTTTAATAGACAAAGAATATATAACTAAAAAGTGGGATACCATGGAAAAGTCCTTCTATGAAGGAGATGCAGCATTCGTTGCAGCAACTGCAGGAACAGTTATAAATATATATAATAACAAAATGACTCAAACAAAGGGAGCAGGAGCAGAACTTGTTGTTCTTCCACCTGCAAAAGGAGTTTCCCAGGCTTATCAATCTATAGATGTAACTAAGGAATCAAGAGGCTTTGCTATGAGTGCAAAATCAGAAGCTAAGGATGCAGCATGGGCAGTACTTGAGTTTATGGCAGGACCCGAAGGAAGAAAGTTAGATAAGTTAGGAATAGAGGGCGTTAACTATAAAATTGATGGAGATAAAATAGTTTATACTGAAAAATTCTCTGAGTGGTGGCCACGTTTCTGGGAGACACTTAATAAGTTTGATCCTAAACCAGCAGTAGAAAAAGCAGTTATGGCTAAGCCAGCTATGAAATCTCTTGAAATGGCACAGCAGTATTATAAAGAGGATACAAATATTTTAATACCTGAAGAATATTTGCCACAATGGGATGGTATGAATGCTCTTTATAAGGAATATGCTGCAGATATAATAAGAGGGGTTAAGCCTATAAGTGCTTTTGATGAATTTGTTACTAAATGGAATGCAGCAGGCGGTAATGATTTGAATAAGTATCTTGAAGAAAAATTTGCAAATAAATAAATGAAGTAATCAAGATAAGCGGCGCTAAAGTGCTGCTTATCTTGTAAAGGAGGACAAAATGATACCAGAAAATTATCTTGAAAAAACTTATGCAGGTTTTCTTGGAATGAACATAGGAATAAGGCTTGGTGCACCAGTGGAACCAACTATATGGACATATGAAAGAATAGAGAAAACCTATGGAGATATAACTAATTACGTAAAAGATTTCATCAATTTTGCAGCAGATGATGATGTTAATGGTCCTGTGTTTTTCTTGAGAGCTCTAAATGATGAGAAAATTCATGATGAACTTTTGCCGATGCATGTAGGAAATGCTTGGCTTAATTATGCTAGAGAAGGAGTAGGCATGTTTTGGTGGGGTGGTTATGGCACAAGCACAGAACATACTGCATACTTAAATTTAAAAAATGGAATTGAAGCACCTAAATCTGGATCTATAGAGCAAAATGGAGTAATACTAGCAGAACAAATAGGCGGACAAATATTTGTAGATACTTGGGGGCTTGTACTTCCCAATAATATAGAAAAGGCAGCAGCCTTTGCAAGGGCAGCAGCTAGTGTATCCCATGATGGGGATGGAATAAATGGAGCGGCGTTTATAGCTGCATGTATTTCTAAAGCATATGTAACCAGTGATGTAGAAGAAATTATATATGCTGGCCTTTCAGTTATACCTAAAGACTGCACTTATGCAAAAGTTACAAATGCAGTAATAGACTTTTATAAAAATCACCCTGATGATTTTAGATCATGTAGAAAATATCTAGAAGAGAATTGGGGATATGATAAGTATAGAGGAGTATGTCATATTATACCTAATGCTGGAGTTTGTATACTTTCTCTTCTTTATGGAAAAGGTGATTTTAATAGGACTGTTGAAATAGCTACAATGTGTGGCTGGGATACAGATTGCAATGCTGGTAATGTAGGAACTATTATGGGAGTTGCATGCGGATTATCAGGACTTGCACCACATTATAGAAAACCTATAAATGACGGTATAGTCTTATCGGGCATTTCGGGATATTTAAACATTATGGATGTTCCTAGCTATGCAAAGGAACTATGTTTACTAGGATATAAACTTGCAGGAGAAGGGGCGCCAAAGGAACTTCAGGAAAGCTTTAAAGAAGGCGAAATTTATTTTGACTTTGAATTTAGTGGAGCTACTCACAATATGAGGGTTTCAGATCCATTTTATTGCAGCATTAGACATACCACAGATAAAGCTTATAAGGGAACAGGATCTCTTGAAGTGCTATTTGACAGGATGGAAAGAGGTAAAAAGTGCAAAATATTTTACAAGCCATTTTATAGAAGACAAGATTTTAGTGATGAAAGATATAGCCCTGTATTTTCTCCAACGGCTTATCCAGGACAAACTGTTTCTATGATGGTATATGCAGAAAGATGGAATGGAGAGAGTATATATATTTCGCCATATATAAGAAATACACATACAAAGGAAGATGTAACAATAAGTGGAATGGTTATTAAAGAAGAAGGATGGCAGGAAATTAAATTTACAATTCCAGATATGAATGACGCAGTTATAGATGAGGTTGGAATAATTCTAGAAGGTAATTCACCTTCTAAAAATAAGGATCTTGGCAGATTATTTATTGATGAATTTAAAATATATGGCAAGTCTTCCTATAGTGTAGATATAAAGAAACAAAAACAAGAATTTGGATCTATCACTCCCTTTTCACACAATCATGGAGCTTGGAGCATAGAAGGAGACTATATGCAAGCAATCACTGTAGATCATGCAGAGGCTATGACTGGAAACTACTTTATGAAAGACATCTCTGTAAAGGGAGAAATAATACCTGAAAATGGGTACAGTCATTTAATATCTGCAAGGGTTCAAGGAGCTATTAGAGGATATTATGCTGGATTTGATGGAAAAGATAAAATCTCAATTTTATTAAATAATAAGTCTATGAAAACACTAGCATCAACAACATTTAAATGGGAATATGGGAAGAAATATGCTTTAGAACTTAAAGTACAAGGAAAGACTATTTCTCTTTCAATAGATAATAAAAAATTACTAACTGTGGAAGATGAAACTTTAAGTTATGGAATGGCAGGTTATGCAAAATACTCACTTGGAAGAACACTTTTTGGAAATTTAACAGTTCAAGAACTTTAAAAGGGGAAAATATATGGCGATAATAAATTTTGAATTTGCATCTAAAACGTTGTGTCAAACTGCTAGGGTTAAAATTTTTATTCCCGACAATATACTACAAAGAGGAAATATGAAAGATACAGCGGTTATGTACCTTCTTCATGGGAAGGGTGATAACGAAAAGTCCTGGGGAATAGAAAGTAACGCATATAAATATGCGAAGCAATACGGAGTTATAATGATAATGCCTTTCGCAGCAAATAGTTTTTATACAAATATGGCTTATGGCGATAGGTATTGGGGCTTTATAGCCGAAGAACTACCAAAAGTTTTAGAGAATTCTCTTAAAATATCTAGTTCTAAAGAAAAAACTTTTGTATGTGGGTATTCAATGGGAGGTTATGGAGCTTTAAAGCTTGGATTAACTTATCCAGAAAGATATAGTGCAGTTGGAACTTTATCAGGAAGCTTAAGAAGCATGAAAGAAAATAAATCAAAAATAGTCAGTGGAGAACGCCCGGATTTATTTCTTGTCTTTGGTGATTGTGGAGAAAAGGTAAAAGAAGAAAATGATATATATTATTTAACAAGTAAAGCATTAAAAGAAGGGAAAAATATTCCTAAACTTTATATTTATTGTGGCAAAAATGATAGCTTATATGATGTAAATATTAGGTATAAGAATTTTGCTATAAATAATGATATAGATTTAATTTTTAAGGATGATGATGGCAATCACAGCTTTGAATATTGGGACGAACAGTTAAACATATTTCTAGAAGTTATTAGTAACTTAAAATAAAAAAGTGGAGGGATTGATTATATGTTGAGTAAAAAAGATTTAATAAATAATAGAGAACTTGCTTACGATAAGGCACTAGGAGCAATTGCAGGATTATCAATAGGAGATTCTTTTGGAGATGCATCAAGAAAGCCAGATAATCAATTAAGTTATGGAATAACTACAGATTTTAACCAAGGGGCTTCCTGGAGTACAGATGATACTGAATTTGCACTTTTAACTGCAAAGATATTAATAGACTGCGGTGGAAAGCTTACTACAGATGAAGTTGTAAAGGGTTGGATGGAAAATGTGGTAACTCAAGATGAATTTCCAAGAGGCGGTGCCAGTGAAATAGAAGCAGCTAGAAACTTAAGAAGAGGAGTTAAACCTCCATACTCAGGGAAATATAATTCATATCATAACAGTGATGGTGGAGCAATGAGAATTGCACCTATAGGTATTATTTGTGCTGGGGATCCTAAAAAAGCTGCAGAACTAGCAGAAATAGATGCCAGTGTAAGCCATTTTAGAGAAGGCGTATGGGGAGCTCAAGCTGTAGCAGCAGCTGTTTCTGTTGCAATGGTTGATGGAACAATAGATGAAATAATAGAGGCTGCATTATCTGTTATTCCTGAAGATTCATGGCTATATTATTCAATAAAAAAGGCTTTAAGAATCGTTGATGAAGCTCATGGTGAGATGATGGACGCATGGATGCCTTTACATGATGAGCTTTGGACAAGTTATAAAGCAAGTGTTCCGGAAGCAATTGCAGAAGCCTTTGGAGTTCTTAAATTAGTAAATAAGGATTTCAGAACTGGAGTAGTAGCCGCTGGAAATTTCGGTAGGGATGCAGACACAATTGGAGCCATTGTAGGTGCAATACTCGGAGCAAAATATGGAGCTGCTCAAATGCCTGAGAGATGGATTGAAAAAACAAGATATCCTTCAGGTACATGCCTTGCTTTTACAAAGGGAATGGATACAAAAGAAATAGGGAAGACACTTAGTGATTTAATTAAATAATTTAACAAAGACGACCTAGAGGAAGAAGTTCTTCTAGGTTTTTTGATAATACATTGGTTTTATGCATTTTTGAGAAGGAAATTTACAAATTATATCGAATAATATGAAATATAGATAATGCGTGATGAAGGTATAGATATTTGTAGAAATAATTATTTATATAAATAACTATTCTTTTTATATAAATAATTGGAAAGTTATATAAGGAAGTGATATAGAAAAATGTTTAAACTTGACTGGATTGAAGTTTTTTTAAGAGGTATTCCTGAAGTGCTATTAATTATTTGGGGAATATATGTAATAACTAAGACTTCAATTAATATGAAAAATTATATGTTCTCCAGTATGGTAGTGGTAATAGCTACTTATTTTACAAGAATGCTTCCTATATATATGGGAGTACATACGTTCATTGTTATTTTCTTTACCATATGTATCATGGCTGCAACTGGTATACCAGTGGTAAAATCAATATATGGTGTTTTACTTATGTTTTTAATAGTTTCATTAAGTGAGTTTTTAAATGTAGTAATATTAAATTTACTAAACATTAATACAAATATTGAAGTGATAAATCCTATCACTAAATCTATACTGGGCGTTCCTTCATTGGTTATTACATACTTATTTATTATAGTAATTCGTTATTTTACAGCAAATAAGAAAGAGATAAATATTTTTCAAGATAAAAATTACTGATTTATTTAATTAGTGATTTTTATATTTTAATAAAGGTTTTGTTTTTATCTAAGGAGGTTAACTTATGAAATATGCCATTAATGAAAATGAAAACAGTATTTTTAAGATGCTATCTATTATAAAGATTGCAATAATAGTATTCATCAGCATAATTGTATATATTAACATACCCAATTATTGGTCGATTTTGAGGATAAAAAATAATGGCCAATTCAATTTATACACTACAGCATTTTTTTTATGTACTATGATACTAATCTATGTAAGCTGGACAATAACTAATTTAAAAGTAAAATTATCAATAAGTATATTTAACATTTCATGGTTAATTGAAAACATTTTCTTTTTATCAATTATATCTTTGCCAATTTACTTATTTTCAGCTTATGATAATGAATATAAGTACTTGTTTTTATTATTAATAGTATTTTCAGTTATTCAATATGGGTTAAACTATGGAGTTATTACTGCGTTTTTTTCTTCTATATTTATTCTCGGAGTAGACTTGTTATATGCTCCGTCAGTTAGTGGTGTTAATATGCATTTTCAAAAAGATTTAGTAATGGTAGGTATTTTTATTTTTGTTGCGTGGGTGCTTGGATATTATGTGGAATTAGAGAATGAAAATAAAATGAAGAAGGAAAATGAGCTTCAACTATTAAGTACTGAATTAAAGGAAAGAAATACAGAGAGACGTATTATTGAGGAATCATTAATAAAAAATAAAATATGCTATGATATTTTATTTGAAAACTCACAAAATGCCATCATTGTCCATGCTGATGGGAAAATTTTATATGCAAATGAGAGTGCCGCTAGATTGTTAGGATATGAAAGTCCTCTAGATTTAAATAACAAGTCAATATATAATCATTGTTCACAGAAGGATATAGCATTTGTAAAGGAAAGATATTTAAATATAATTAAAAGTAAGCTTTCTAAAGTTATATATGAATCCAATATACTAAACTGCACAGGTAATTCAATTGCGGTACGCAATACATCCACTTTTTTTGTATATGAAGGTAAGGAATCAGTAATGTCTTTCTTACTTGATATAACACCAGAAAAGCAAATAGAAACATTAAAACATGATGTAGAAAAGAATATAAAATTATTAAATGAGTCTAGAGAATTTAATACTCTTGTAACGGAGTTTTTTATCAATATGTCTCATGAATTTAAGACGCCAGTTAATGTTATTTCTGTTGCCATTCAAACAATGAATATGTATCTGGAGAATTTTAATACTGATAATATAGATAAATTTAAATCCTATTTAAAAATAGTTAAGCAAAATTGCTTTAGAATGACTAGACTTATAAATAATCTTATGGATATAACTAAAGTTGATTCTGGATTTATTAAAATTGATAAAAAGAATGGTAATATAGTAAGTGTTGTTGAAGATATTACCCAATCTGTAGCAGCTTATATAAAAAGCAAAGATATAGAACTTATATTTGATACAAATGTTGAAGAAAAGATTATGGCTTTTGACCATGACAAAATAGAACGTGTAATATTAAATCTTCTATCTAATGCCTTTAAATATACAAATTCCAATGGACATATATATGTAAATTTAGAGGATAAAGGAGAAAATGTTGTAATCAAAGTAAGAGATGATGGACATGGTATTCCAAGTAATATGCTTAATGTCATATTCGAACGCTTAGGACAAGCAAATCGTTCACTTTCAAGACAATGTGAAGGAACTGGAATAGGACTATATCTTGTAAAATCCTTTATTGAAATACATGGTGGCAAAATAAGTGTTACTAGTGAGGAAGGTAAAGGTAGTGAATTTACTATAGTACTGCCTGCTAATCTGATAAGTGATGAAAAATATGAAAACAAGTCTTTTTATGAAACTAATGTAGAGATGATAAATATAGAATTCTCTGATGTATATTCAGTGTCAACATAAGTAGGCAAGTGCCCCGGATATTATGAATATTACGCATGACCTAGAAGAATAGTTTTCTAGGTTTATTTTTTTGGATGTTATATTGGTATTGTAGGATAGACTTTAAAAATAAAAAAGTTACAATTAATATAGATGGAATTAATATACAAGAGGGGGAATAAAAATGAAAAAGTTTATACTAACAATGCTACTAACTTCAGTATTAGGTATGAGTTTAATTGGCTGTGGTTCTAAAGAAGCTGCCACTAATAGTACCAAGTCTTCTGACAGCAAGGAGTTAACCGTTTACACTGCTCGTAGCGAGAGCTTAAATAACTTAGTAATTAGTAATTTTGAAAAAGATACGGGGATTAAAGTAAATCTTGTTGTAGCTGGAACAGGAGAGCTACAGAAACGTGTAAAGTCAGAAAAGGACAATCCTTTAGGTGACATACTATGGGCTGCTGATGAAACAATGTTATCATCTTCTAAAGAGCTATTCATGGAATATGTTTCTCCGGAAGATGTGAATATGGAAGAAAAGTTTAAAAATAAAAGCGGTTATTTTACACCTTGTTTTGCAGATCCAACGGTATTCATAGTAAATAAAAATTTAATAGGTGATATAAAAGTTCAAGGATTTAAAGATTTATTAAATCCAGCCTTAAAGGGAAAAATTGCCTTTGGAGATCCAACAAGTTCAAGTTCAGCATTTCAATCACTTATGGCTATGCTCTATGATATGGGCAAAGATGGTGATCCTATGTCTAATGAAGCTTGGGAATTTGTAGATAAGTTTTTAGCTAATCTTGATGGGAAAATGGCAAGTAGTTCAGGACAGCTTCATAAGAGCGTTGCGGATGGAGAATATCCAGTAGGATTAACTTGGGAAGATCCAGCAGCTAACTATATTAAAAATGGTGCTCCAGTAGAAGTAGTATTTCCTAAGGAAGGAGCAATTTTTCCAGGAGAATCTGTACAAATAATTAAGGGATGCAAAAATGCTGAAAATGCTAAGAAATTTGTTGACTATCTGCTTTCTGAAAAGATACAAAATGCAGTAGGAACTGAATTAACCGTACGTCCTCTTAGAAAAGGCGCTAAGCTTGCATCATATATGATTCCACTTGATAAAATTAAAATTACACCTAATTATGATGAAAAATGGGTAACAGAAAATAAGGATAAAGTAACAGCTAAGTTCAATGAGCATATTGAAAAAGTAAAATAATAATTATATTAAAGTAATTTCATATAAAAGAGTATTTCATCAAAAGAAATGCTCTTTTATAAAATACAAACAAAGCGGGAGAGGCAGGGATAATAGTATGGGTGTTTCTATTAATATAGATAAAGCGGTAAAAAGATATGGAAATGATGTGATTATTAAAGACTTATCATTAAAGATTAATCCAGGAGAGCTTTTTACCTTACTTGGACCTTCTGGATGTGGTAAAACTACTTTACTACGCATGATTATAGGATTTAATTCTATTGATGGAGGAGAAATTAAAGTTGAGGATAAGGTTATAAACAATATTCCTCCTGCAAAAAGAAATATGGGAATGGTGTTTCAAAATTATGCTATTTTCCCTCACATGTCTGTAAAAGATAATGTAGCTTTTGGGTTGAAGAATCGTAAAATTTCTAAAGAAGAGATAGAAAAACAAGTTGATGAAATATTAAAGATAGTAAAAATAGATCACTTAAAAGATAGGATGCCAGCAAATCTTTCTGGTGGGCAGCAGCAGCGTGTGGCTTTAGCGAGAGCAATTGTAATTCAACCAGAAGTACTTCTTATGGATGAACCATTGTCAAATCTTGATGCTAAATTGAGAGTTGAAATGAGAAATGCTGTAAAAAAAATACAAAATGAAATAGGTATAACTACAGTATATGTAACACATGACCAGGAAGAAGCACTTGCTATATCAGACAGAATAGCTGTAATGAATGGTGGAATAATTCAACAAATAGGTAAGCCAAAAGAAATATACCAAAGACCTGCTAATATCTTTGTATCTACATTCATTGGACTATCAAATGTTTTAGAAGCAGTCATCAAATTTGACGATAATGGCGATAAATGGATTGAATTTAATAAGGACTATCAAGTTAAAATGGACAATGTTTCGGATGATGTTATAAATGAAGAAAAGGTTTTAATTTCTGTTCGTCCTGAGGAGTTTATTATTAATAGAAATGGAAAAGGAATTAAAGCAACCATAAAAAGCAGTGTGTTTCTAGGATTAACTACTCATTATTTTATTGAGTTAGACAATGGACAAGAAGTAGAGGTTATACAAAATTCAGATGTAGAAGATATTATACCAAATGAAACTCCTATTTACTTAACCGTTGATAGTAAAAAAGTAAATGTTTTTAATTATGAAAGTAAATATACTTTAATAAAAGAGGTGATATAGATGAAATCCATAAACAAGAAGGGTCATAACATATGGAACATATTAACCTTAGCAATTTTAGCTATATTTGCTTTATTTATTGTATATCCTTTAGTTCTAGTTTTATATAAAAGTTTTATAGATCCAGAATCAGGAGGACTAACTTTAAATTATTTCACTAAGTTTTTTTCTAAAAAGTTTTATTGGAGTACTCTATTAAATAGTTTTCAGGTTACTATTTGTGCTACATTAATTTCTGTCTTAATAGGATTACCTATGGCCTATATAATGAAGAGAATTAAAATAAAAGGAAGTGGATTGTTAGGCATTTTAATTGTAATATCATATCTTTCTCCACCATTTATAGGTGCATATGCTTGGATTCAGCTATTAGGAAGAAATGGAGTTTTAACTAATATAATTAATTCTATATTTCATGTAAAAATGAATGGTATATATGGATTTCCGGGGATTGTGCTTGTATTTTCTCTGCAATCCTATCCATTAGTTTACATGTATATTACAGGAGCATTAAAGAATCTAGACAATTCGTTAAATGAGGCAGCAGAAAGTTTAGGGTGTACAGGAGTAGATCGCGTTGTAAAAATTATTATGCCATTAATAATGCCGACTATGTTCGCTAGCTCTTTATTGGTATTTATGAGAGTATTTGCAGATTTCGGAACACCTATGCTTATAGGGGAGGGATTTAAAACAATTCCAGTGCTTATATATACTCAATTCATGAGTGAAGTAGGTGGCGATGATGGTTTTGCTGCAGCTCTTTGTGTTATTGTAATAATTGTAACTATACTATTATTCTTTCTTCAGAGATTCTTGGCAAACCGAAATACTTATTCAATGTCTGCGTTGAAACCTATGGAAGCTAAAGAAGAAAAAGGACTTAGAAATGTATTAGCTCATACTTTCGTGTATTTTGTAGCATTTCTTTCAATAATCCCACAAATCGTAGTAATATATACATCCTTCTTAAATAATAATGGAGGACAGGTATTTACAAAAGGATTTTCGCTAAAAAGTTATAAAGCTACTTTGCTTGCAAAGGATAATTCTGTTATAAGAAACACTTACTTATTTGGGTTAGTTGCAATAGCTATTATTGTTATAATAGGAGTTCTGATTTCATATTTAACTGTAAGGAAGAAAAATTTCTTTACTCATTTATTAGATACACTAACAATGTTTCCGTATATAATACCGGGATCCGTTCTAGGTATATCATTTTTATTTGGTTTTAATAAAAAACCTTTACTGTTAAGCGGTACCGCTGCCATTATGATTATAGCTTTTGCAATTAGGAGAATGCCTTATACTATACGTTCAAGTACAGCAATAATAGGACAAATTAGTCCTAGTGTGGAGGAAGCAGCTATAAGTCTTGGAGCATCGGAGATAAAGTCTTTTACGAAAATTACAGTACCTATGATGCTGCCAGGAGTGCTTGCAGGGGCGATAATGAGTTGGATAACTGTAATCAGTGAGTTAAGTTCATCTATCATACTATATACTACAAAAACTAAAACACTTACGGTTTCAATATACACAGAAGTTATTCGTGGAAATTATGGTAATGCTTCTGCTTACTCTACTGTATTAACACTTACAGCTGTAGTATCGCTTCTATTATTTTTTAAGATATCTGGTAAACGTGAAATAAGTATATAATACTTTTTATGAAGAGTAAATAATAGGACTTCGAAAACTGGGGACCTATTATTTTCGCTTGATATGGTATAATTTATATAAAAAGGTTGTTTGTAGGTGGATAAATAATGAATAAATATTCTAGGTTCAAGGATTATATGAGACATTCATTTATACAATATGCAATAATACTAATTTCTTTTGTGTTCATATTGTTTATTACTTCTATGATTATAAATTTCAAATTATCTTCTATTCAAACTAATAAATCAGGGAATAGGAAAGTAAGTGATTTTTTTCAACAGCAATATGATATATATTATGAAAACACAAAAAAGCTATCGCAAAATAAAATTATAAAAGATTTTATAGGTAGTGGAAAAAACAGAAAGGAAGCCTTTACTTTATTATATAATTTTTCAAATGGACAAGATATTAAATCAAATTTTATAATTTTTGATGCAGATAAAAATATTAAGGCAACTAATTTATATGAATCTAATACTTTGATTTCTGCAAACAGTACTGAAATAAGGGATATTATTAATAGGATAAATGAGGAAAAGGATGAAGTGTTAGCTACTATTAATAAAACACAATATCATAATGGACAAAGGTCTGATTACGCATTTGCTAAATGTATTGCAGATAAGGATGGTATTATAGGATATTTAATGCTTCAATTAAGAGATAGTGATATAAATAATTTTGTAATTAACACAGATGCGGATATTATAAGTATTAATGACAGGTTTGATAATGTAATATATTCTAATAATAATAATTTAATAGATTCTGCAGGGAAGTTTAACCCCGATATAAATTCAAATAACATTACTAAGCTTAATGAGAAATCTTATTATACTAACATAAATAATAAACTACCAAATAATATAAGAATAATAACAATGTCTTCTATTGCTGTGCAGCAGCAAATGCTGATTTTTGGAGTAATAATTATTTGTATTATTGGTTTTTTTGTGATTATCTTAGTAAGCTTTTTAGCTAATAAAATGACTAATAAAAATATCAATGCAATTGATACTTTGTTAGAAGCTATAGATAAATGTGCTAGTGAGAATTTAGAATATAGAATAAGCTTAGATACCTTTGAAGAATTCAAAATACTTTATAATAAATTTAATAATATGATAACTAAAGTGCAATATTTAATTGATAAAAATAAAGAAATTTCTGAGAGAAAAAGAATCATGGAAATAAAACATTTAGAAGGGCAATTAAATCCTCACTTTGTATTTAACGTATTAGAAACTTTACGCTATGAAATACTTTTAAATCCTGAGGAAGCTTCAAAGATGTTAGTTTCCTTTGCTAAGTTGATGAGATACAGCATTAATTACGGCAGTTCTGAAGTCGAATTACAAACAGATATTGAGTATGTAAACAATTACTTGATGCTACAAAAGATTCGATATAATAATCGGTTGGAATACTATATTCACGTAGATAAAAAATTGATGCTTTGCAAAATACCTAAATTAATTATACAGCCAATAGTAGAAAACAGTTTAGTTCATGGTATGAAGGATTCTGCTCAACTTATAATAAATGTTAGGGGAGAAATAGTGGAGAATAGAATTGAAATTTCCATTGAAGATAATGGAAAGGGGATACAAAGAAATGATATGGAAAAGTTATTGAATATATTAAATGATGAGTATGCTATGCCGGAACACATAGGATTATATAATGTAAATAGAGCAATTAAATTAATGTATGGGGAGGATTATGGTTTAAATATTTATAGTAAATATGACTCCGGAACAAAGATAATATTAAAAATTCCAATAATAGCAGGTGATGGTGATGTATAAAATTCTGGTTGTTGAAGACGAGGATATAATACGCAAGGGGTTAATTTACATGGTGGATTGGTTGAAGGTAAATTGTGTTATAGCAGGAGAAGCTAGTGATGGGAAAGAGGGTATAGAAAAAATCAAAGAAATAAAGCCGGACATTGTAATTACAGATATAAAAATGCCATATAAAGATGGAATTGAGATGTTAGAAGAAACCATATTTGAACATGAATACGAAACTATTATAATTTCAGGATATAGCGAATTTGAGTATGCTAAAAAGGCTATAAAATTAAATGTTACGGAGTACTTATTAAAACCTATAGATTTTGAATATCTTTACGAAACTATTGAGAAATTAACTGAAAAGATTCAATCAAAAAATAAGATTAAGGAAGTTATGAATAAATTTAGTAATATGCAATCTTCAGAGGTATTGGATATAGGGTATTATGAAAAGCAAACCTTTAAAACAAAGTATGTGAGAAAAATGATTAAATTTATTGAAACAAAATATAATTGTAAAATATCTTTAGAAGACTTAAGTAAGGAAATTAATGTTTCTTCTGCTTATCTTAATACTAAATTTAAAGAGGAAACTTCCTATACTTTTAATGATTTTTTAAATCGTTATCGTATATTGCAATCTATTGCATTATTGAAGCAAGGGAATTTAAAGATTTATGAGATAGCAGAAGAAGTTGGGTTTAAGGACTATAAATATTTTATTGAAGTATTTAAAAAGTATATAGGTTATTCTCCGAGTAAATTTTTAGATATAAATAATTGATGATAATACATTTAATATATATAATAATCTTAGATAAACATATAGTTAAGGATGTGATTTACTTATGGAAGTACATGTATTTATAAAAGGTGAAAAGGAACCTGTGGTTTACAGCGGAGAGAGAATAGATGTTTTAGATTTCGAGATGAATGGAATCAAATATAAACAAATACGATATTTTAGAAGAGGCTTTAGTAAAAGCGAACTTGTGGAAGAAAAAATTATAAATAAAATAGTTCAAAAATAAAAATATAATGACAATATAATTTTGGTGTAGTAATTTTTAATTATATACACCTATAATTTTTTAGTGACAAAGGGGACAGGACTTATGATTAAGTATAAGTGGTGCGTATGTGATATGGATGGAACACTTTTGGACTCAAAAGGTATTATATCACAAGAAAATGAGAAAGCCTTAAAAGATCTAGAGAGAAAAGGACTAGAAATAATTATTGCGTCAGGAAGAGTTGATCTTTTAGTGAAATCTTATATAAAGCAGTTAAATTTAAGGGGACACATTATAGCTTGCAATGGAGGCTTAATTAAGAATATAGAAACAGGGGAAATACTTTATTCAAAAATAATTGATAAAGATACTTCAAGGAATATAATATTTTATTGTTTAGAAAACAACATAAATTTTCTTATTTATACAACTGATTTAGTGTATTCTAATAAAAACAATCCTAGAGCAGAGCATTATGAAAATTTAAATAATCATCTTCCCAAGGACTTGTATGTCCCTATAAAGTATATAGATGATATAACAATTAAAAACACTGATAATATTGATGTTTTAAAAGTTTTATTAATTTGTGATGATGGAGAAAAATTTAAGATTTTAGAAAGTAAGTTCTCAAAGTTTGATAATCTTACAGTAGTAAGCTCATTTAATGGACTTTTAGATATTATGGCATCTGATATCTCAAAGGGTAATGCTTTAAAGATCTTATCAGAAAAACTAGATGTGGATTTAAGCAAAGTGATTGCGTTTGGAGATAATAATAATGATTTAGAGATGTTTCAATGTGCAGGGATGCCTATAGCTATGGAGAATGCTATAGATAGTATTAAATTACATGCAAAATATATAACTAAATCAAATGATGAGTCAGGTATTGCTTATGCTATTAATAATTTTATATTAAAAGATTGATAGTAAAAGAAAAAAAGGAATGTAAAAATAATAAAGCCAACGCTTGATATAATCAAGTATTGGCTTACAATCTTTAAAGATAATATCCAAAATACCGGTACTCTAATTTTGACACCTATCTCTCGATAGGTGGGTATCCTCACAGATGCATCAATCGCCTTCAATGCCGTAAAAAGGACTCATAAGAAGGTACATTTCCTCATCTAAATATTGGATTCCCGAAGTTAAAATGTAGGTTCAAAATAAGAGCCTAACGAATATTTCAGAAAAAGTAATCTATCTAAGTTGTGAGATTATAATAACATATTTAAAGTTTATATGCAAGTGTTATGTGCATGATAATTGAAACCTAATATAGCGTATAAAAAAAGCTAATAAGTATAGGAACTAAAGAACTTAATACCACCCCGTTTAAAAAAGATATTATCGTTACCTCAGGGGAAGTAACCTCCGAGATAAGTGGAAGAGTGGTATCCATAGATGTAGCACCAGCTGGAGCTATGGCAGTATAATGATTTAATTTTGATGCAATAATAGGAATAGATATTACCGCAATTAATTCTCTAAAAATATTTGTAAGAAGTGCGATGGTTCCAACATGTGCACTATCGAGGTTTGTAAGCATTATTCCAGATAAACTATACCATCCAAAGCCAGAAGCTATTGATAAACCTGATTTTATTGGTAAATCATAAATTATTGATGTCATAATACCTCCAAGGAGGCTTCCAAGAACTATGGAAAAGGGAACCAATAATATTTTAAAACCTGCTTTTTTTAAATCTTTTATAAGCCCTTTGTTTGAACCCACATCAATTCCAACGGATAAAATTGTAAGATTAAGTGCAAAACTGCTGATAATGCTAATGTTATTTGCTATATTCTCTGGAACGAAATAGTAACCACATAAAATCCCGCCTATCACAGCTGCAAGTAAAACAATTGTCACGTCTAGTCACTTCCCTTCATGAATTTACTAGTCACTATAAAAACCAATATTATACTAAATAAAGATGTTAAAATTGCAAAAGTAAGAGCAGTGGTCCCTATGTTTTTTAAGTTAGCTACAACTGATTTATTAGCACCAACGGAAATTCCCATAGAAAAGAGTAAAAAAACCACAGCAAACTGCTGGACTTTACTATTTGTCTTTTTTTGTTTATAAGATAAATTAAAAAAATACCCTATGATAGCTCCTACTACCAAGGATAAAAGAATTTTCCACATATAAAATTCCTCCCTTTATTAGAATAACAATTACTTTGTTGTATATTTTTTTATATTTTGAAGTTGTCCAATGTTATAATAATAGCATAGATGTGGTTGAAAAGCCATTTTTAAACAAATAAAAAACCCTTAAAGTGTTTAAGTTTAAGGGTTCTACTGTTTAATAGTTGTAGTAAAGTTTTATGTTTCAAGATCCTCTGGATGATCATAATAAGTATTTTGAGGTATATCTGTGTAGGCAATTCCATCTGGAAGACCTACCACATAGTGAAAGGTATTTTCACCTGGATTGGATTGAGGGTCATAACTATTTGTGTATGTACCAATAAGTAGCCAACCCTCTTTTAATCTTTTATTTGTATCACTCATAATGGTCAAATCTTCAACCTTCTTAATATTTGTAAAATCCATAATAAACACCTCTTTATATTTCTTTTCCGCTTAATTACAGCGTTTTTAATACACTTTAATTATTTTGTGAAGATATATAATCAATTATTCCTATAACAAATGAAAGTTATAGAATAATAAGAATTCTGACTACAGACAATATGGTGAGGTGAAAAAAATGATTACAAAATCAGGGAATGATATGAAGGAAATTAATAAGTTTTTAAAAGGAATACATATGGGTGGAAGTACGTTTAAAGATTATCTTACTAAGGCTGAAGACTTAGAACTTAAAAATGAACTAAAAACAATTCTAGAATCTTTCAAAAGACATGAAGAGGCTATAACCAATATAATAGAAAAAATAGGCGGAGATGCCGCAGATACTCTTGGGTTAATGGGAACTATGGGAGAATTCTTTGAAAAGGTTAAATTAATACCTGTAAATACAGATTTAGAAGTTTGCCAGCATGCCATAAAGGCTATGGAAATGGGTATATATCAAGGTGGGAAATTTATAGATGAAAATGAGGACTTAGATTTAAGTTTATTAGAAGAAGTAAAGGCTGTTGTAAGTGACTATGGCAATCAGTTAAGAAGAGTAAAAAAAATAATGAAAAAATATGAAAATAATAATACTACTAGACTGCACTAATAAACTATATCATAACTTAAAATGTCCCATTAGGTTTATTTTGAACTAATGGGGCATTTTAAATTTTATTAAATAAGAATTGTACACCTCAAAAATAACAAGTTTATACGTATATATTAAAAGATAAGTTACAAGAGATTTAGTACAAAAGGTGGAATATAAGTGAGCAATACTGGAGCTTTTGAGGATGCGCAATTAGTAGAAGAAGAAATATTAGAGGATTATGTAAGAGGTAAAGAAAGTTTTAATCTTTATGAAATATATAAAATTACATTAAATTTGTGTGATATCATAGAAAAATTTCATAAAGAAGATTTTTTTATTACTCTTAGAGAACTAAATCCGCGTAATATAATTATTATGGAAAATAATAAGGTTAAAATAGTTAAAAAAAACAGCTATTCACATATGCTGCTCAATAAGAATGATAATTTAAGAAACTATAAATTATGGAAGCTTAGTAAACAAAATGATTTATACAACGTAGGCAAGATTATGTATTTTATGGCTACTGGAAAGATGCCGCGTACAGTGTTAGATATTTTTATAGAAGATAATTATCCAGAGAATATAGATAAAAATTTAAAAAACATAATATATAAATGCTTTGAAGGAAATGATAAAAATACATATTTTTCAGTTGAGGATCTTAGTAGAGAAATTTCCATGGAAATATTAAGAGGTATTAAACATAGAGAAATTATTGATTTGAGAAATTTAAATGCTGAATTGGCAGTTGGTAGACAAAGAAAAAAAGTAAAAGTAAGATCTAATAAAACTATAGATTTTTGTAAAGGGTTGGGTTATTTAAAAGACATTATAGGAAGAACAGGAGCAAAAGACATTTTGACTTTTGTAAGAAGTCATATTTTATAAAAAGATTCAAAGAGCATCAATAAACATTGATGTTGATTTATATAAAATAGTTTGTAATAAGATTCCTTTAAAAATAATATAATTTAATAAAAATATAGGGGGATTTTATTATGGATAATTTAATAACATTAGACTATCTTTCAACATTCGGAGGTATGGTGGCTGTAGTTGTACTTATTACTGAATTTACAAAAGATTTAATTGACAAGGTATTTAAAGGGCTGCCTACAAAATATGTAGCTTTTATATACTCATTAATACTTATTATAGGATATCAAATTATGTCGGGTACATTTGATATATCTAAGCTGTTATTAACTTTTATTAATGCTATTTTAATTACCATGACAGCACAAGGTGGTTATGAATGGGTATTCAAACCTATAGAAGAAAAATCACATAAAAGTAAATAAATTAGAAAATGAGAGAAATCATTAAGGACGGAAAAATTAAATATCCGACTTTAATGATTATTTTTTTTGTTAGTAATGTATGAGTTGATTAATGATTTAAGTATTATGTTATTTGGTTTAGTAACAACGATAAAATTTTGAATTTAAATATAAAAGTTTGGTAAAATTAAAAAATTTACAAAATATAAAAATCAAATATATGTCGAAAAGTTTTGTACCAAAAGGTATTGTGTAAAATATACTTAAATGGTATAATTTACACAAGTATGTTTAAATTGTGTGGAAATACTTAATCATTAGAAATAAAAATATATACATTAATTTAAGAGGGCAAACTTATCGAAAGATAAGGACGCAAAGCCAAGGGCCTAAATTGAAAAAAATATGGCAGCCGGTTGCATAGTGTTGTTAGTAACCCCTTTTATTTGTGTTTTTCAAATAAAAGGGGTTTTTATTTTTGAAAGGAGGTATTAAAGATGTTAGAAAAAATATATTAATTTCAAACTGAAAAATAGAAATATATCAAAAGCAAAATAATTAGCATGAGACGGGGGCATCAGAATGAAAAGAATTAGAATTAAGAATATTAAAAGTTCTAAGAGTGTCAAAACAAAGATGATAGTATGCTTTTCCATATTGATTTTATTTTCCTCTATTTCGCTAGGGGTGATTTCTATAGTTAGAGCCAGCAATTCTCTTACTGTAGAAGCAGAAAAATCACTGCTTTCTCTATCCAAGGAAGGATCAAAAGTAATACAAAGTAGAATTGAAGTTCAAAAAAAGGCTTTGGAGATGATAGCACTAAGATCAGACATTCAAGGTATGGATTGGAAGATTCAGCAGCCTATACTAAAAAGGCAAGTACAAAGAGCAAATTTTCTTGACATTGCTATTGTTGGTCTTGATGGAACTGCTCATTATTCAAATGGAACAACTAGTAAATTAGGTGATAGAGATTACGTGAAAAAAGCTTTAAATGGTCAAGTAAATGTATCTGACTTGTTAGTTAGTCGTGTGACAAATGAGATTGTTCTTATGTATGCTGCTCCCATTGAAAGGGATGGGAAAGTAGTTGGAGCTTTAATAGGTCGTAGAAATGGGGATTCTGTAAGCAAAGTTATAGATGATACTGGATATGGTAAAGAAGGATACGGCTATGTCATTAATAGCAATGGAACAGTAGTTGGTCATCCAGACAGAGAGAAGGTCTTAAATCAATACAATCCAATTAATGAAGCAAAAAATGATGAAAATCAGAAATCAGTAGCAACAATGATTGAAAAGGTACTTCAGGAAAATACGGGAGTTAGTTCCTATTCTTTTAATGGGAATGATATGTACGCTGGGTATGCTCCTATTGAAGGTACTAACTGGATGCTTATTATCACTGCTAATCAAAAGGAAGTTTTGTCTGAGGTTCCGAAACTAATAAGTGTTATCGTGTCAGTTATGTTTATTGTTTTGGTAATAAGCATCATTATTACATATTTAATCGGCAGTTCAATTGTAAAACCTATTATTAAAATAGTAAAACAATCAGAAAAGATAGCTAATTTGGATATTACTGAGGATATTTCTCAAAATTATATAAATAAAAAAGATGAAATTGGAACTTTAGCCACTGCATTACAAAATATAATTAATAGCCTTAGAGAAATAATTAAAGAAATAGGGAATTCTTCAGAACAAGTGGCTAGTGCTTCGGAAGAATTGACAGCTGCATCACAACAATCCGCCACTGCTGCAGAAGAGGTTTCCAAAACTGTTGAGGAAATAGCAATGGGTGCTTCAGAGCAAGCACGAAATACAGAAACAGGTTCTTTAAAGGCTGATTTGTTAGAAAAAACTATTGAAAAAGATCAAAGTAATATGCAAAATTTAAATGCTGCTTCAAATAAGGTAACAGAGGTTGTTGAAGAAGGATTAAGAGAAATAGATAAACTATCTAAAATAACTGAAGAAAGCAATAATGCAACAAAAGGGATTTTTGAGATTATATTAAAGACAAATGATAGTTCTATTAAAATTGGACAAGCAAGTGATGTAATTGCCTCCATAGCAGAACAAACTAATTTGTTGGCTCTAAATGCAGCTATAGAAGCTGCAAGAGCAGGAGAAGCAGGTAAGGGGTTTGCGGTAGTTGCAGAGGAAATAAGAAAGTTAGCTGAGCAATCGTCAACTTCTACAAAGGATATTGATAAAATTGTTAATGAATTGCAAAGGAATGCTGAAGATGCTGTAAGTACAATGAAAAGGGTATCAGTCATAACTGATGAGCAGACAAATAGTGTAATCAATAGCAAAGATAAATATATGTTAATTGCTGAATCAATGGAAGAAGTAGAAAAAATAATAGAACAGTTAAATATTTCAGGAGAAGAAATGGAAAAAATAAAAGATGAAATACTAAATACTTTAAAAAATCTTGCTGCTATTGCTGAGGAAAATGCTGCATCTACAGAGCAAGTAACAGCTTCTATTGAAGAACAAGCTGCTTCGATAGAAGAAATTGCAAGTTCCAGCGAAGGAATGTCAGAGCTAGCACAAAATTTACAATCTATCATCATGAGATTTAAATTGTAAAATATAGTCGCCATAATAAAATTTGTTTTATAGTATTTAAATTAAACTAATGTTGATATATAATATATACTGATTAAAGTACTAAAGGAGAGAAAAATATGGCACAGCATTCATTGTCAAGAACGGAGCTTTTAGTAGGGAAAGAAGGTCTTGAAAAACTTAAAAATAGTAAAGTTGTAGTATTTGGTGTTGGTGGAGTTGGCAGCTTTACAGTAGAGGCACTTGCAAGAGCTGGAGTTGGAAGTATAGTTATTGTAGATGACGATGCTGTTTGTTTAACTAATATAAATAGACAGATTATTGCCACTCTAAAAACTGTGGGTAAACCTAAGGTTGAGGTTGCTCGTGAAAGAATTTTAGATATAAATAGGGAATGCAATGTAATAGCACACAGAACTTTTGTTACTGAAGAAAATATTGGTGAGATTATAACTGAGGATGTTGATTATGTGGTTGATGCCATAGATACAGTTTCCTCAAAAATTGCACTTGTACTTTGGTGCCAGGAGCATAATAAGAAGATTATTTGCTCAATGGGAACAGGAAACAAGTTTGACCCAACTCAATTTAAAATTGCTGATATATATAATACAAAAGTTTGTCCTCTTGCTAAGGTTATGAGACATGAACTTAAGAAAAGAGGAGTAAAGAAGCTTAAAGTATTATACTCTGAAGAAATTCCAACAAGGCCAAAAGAAGATGAAGTTGTAACTTGTAAGGGAGGCTGTGTTTGCACAGCAGAAAGCAGTAAAAGATGCTCCATAAAGAGACAAATTCCAGGAAGCATTTCTTTTGTGCCTCCAGTAGCTGGAATGATTATTGGGGGAGAAGTTATAAAGAACCTATTGGGAATAAGTAAATAATTATTATTAAAAAGGATGGGGATTTAATATCTTCTATCCTTTTTCTATATGTATGTTTATTTATCATTAACATTATTTAATATATATTGTTATTAGTATGATATTTAAGTTAAGATTAAATAAAATAGATTAAAAAATAAAGTTGGCAGTGAACTAAGGAGAAGCTAAAGTGACAAGTTTGATAATTGATGATATAGAAATTTGGGTACAAAAGAAGAAAATGAAAAATATATATTTGAGAGTGGAAGCTCCCCAAGGAAGGGTACAAGTCTCAGCCCCTAAAAATATGAAAGATGAAGCTATTAAAATGTTTCTTATTTCTAAAATGCCATGGATAAAAAAACACAAGGATAAATATAAAAATCAGCCTAAACAATGCATTCGAGAATATGTATCAGATGAAAGTGTATATCTTTGGGGAAGGAAATACGTTCTTGAGGTGGTTTATTTAAATAAGAATAACGATATAAAGATTAATGGAGATAAGCTTATATTGCAAGTGCGTGAAAATAGCACAGTGGAGCAGCGAGAAAAGTTATTAAATGAATGGTACCGTGAAAATATTAAAAGTGAAATACCTAAGCTTTTGGAGAAGTGGCAGAAAATCATAGGTGTTACAGCTGAAGAATGGGGAGTTAAGAATATGAAAACACGGTGGGGGACTTGCAATGTAAGAGATAAGCGTATATGGCTTAATTTACAGTTAACCAAAAAGCCTCCAAAGTGCCTTGAATATGTTATTGTGCATGAATTAGTTCATTTGCTTGAGAAGAGTCATAATAATATCTTTATAGGTTATATGGATAAGTTTATGCCAAATTGGAGAGGAATTAAAAAAGAACTGAATACATTTATAGAAGATTGAAGTCAATACTTTATGATATTGGCTTTTTTTATATTTTTAAATTAAGAGTGTGAATAAAGTTTTTAATGTAGTTGAAGTAATCTTGTGAAAATATTTAATAAATAAATTAGATTATCATTATCAATTGAAATTAAAATTCACCTTAAAAAGTAGTGACAAATCAATAGATGTTAGCATATAATATCTATTGTAAAATCAAAACAACATTATCAATTGATAATGTTGTTGAGGTGTTGAATGCTTTGAATTATGTTTTACATTAAATAAAAATAAATAATATTAATTTGTAAAAAGGAGTGCTAGTATGAATCATAATATGAAAAGAGTTAAGAATGTCTTACTTATTATATTATTTGCAAATATTTTTGTTGCGGTACTTAAAATTGTAATTGGATCTATTGCTAAAAGTACAAGTTTAACAGCTGATGGGTTTCATTCGCTTTCTGATGGAGCTTCTAATATTGTAGGATTAGTAGGTATTTGGTTTGCTTCAAAACCCGTTGATGAAGAACATCCTTATGGGCATAAAAAATTTGAAACTCTTGCAGGTCTTTTTATTGGGGGGATGCTGACTATAGTTGGAGTAAAGGTAGTTGCTGGAGCATTTCAAAAATTTAATAATCCAGTTACACCTAATATAACTCTAGAAAGTATAATTGCCTTATTTATAACTCTTTTGATAAACATATTTGTAAGCAAGATTGAATATAGCGAAGGAAAAAAACTAAGCAGTCAGATTCTTATATCTGACTCTATGCATACAAGGTCAGATATTTATGTTTCTATTGGAGTTATAATAACCCTTATAGGTATTAAAATTGGATTACCTCCAGTAATTGATCCGATAGCATCACTAGTAGTAGGTGGTTTTATATTCCATGCTGCTTATGAAATATTTTCTGATACCAGTGGAGTGCTAGTGGATAAGGCGGTTATAGATGCAGAAAAGATAAAGAATATAGCCCTTGAATTTGAAGAGGTTAAGGATGCACATAATGTGAGAAGTAGGGGTACAGAGGATGAAATGTATATAGATTTTCACATAATGGTAGATGCCTATATGAGTGTTGAGGATTCACATACTCTTGCTATTAATATTGAAAATAGAGTAAAAGAAGAGCTAGGTGAAAAATCTCAAGTTATACTTCATTTAGAGCCTTACTATGAAGGGAAACAACGTTTATAGATGTTAGTATAAACTAAAATGAAAATGAATAAATTGTTAAAAATTAGATGTTTTTGTAAAAATTATAGGTTAATGTCGGTTTTTTGTTGCATATTATATTAGTTAATTGTAAAATAATAATAAAATACTTTGAAAATTCAGGAGGATTATATATGCAACAAGAAATGTTTTGTTATCAATGCGAACAAACCGCAGGAGGTAAGGGTTGTACTAAAATAGGGGTTTGTGGAAAGACACCAGAAATTGCTGCAATGCAGGACTTGTTAATTTATCAACTAAAAGGAATTAGCTCATATGTTGTTAAATTAATAGAAAAGGGAGAAAAGCTAGATAAGTCATTGATTTCATTTGTTGAAGATTCATTATTTATGACATTAACCAATGTAAATTTTGATCCTGAAACTCATTTGGACATGCTAAAAAAATCTCAAAAGATTAAAGAAGAAATTAGGAGAAAAGTTGGACAAGAAGATATAAATAGTGAAGAAGCATTGTACGATCTAAGCAATTCTAAAGAAGAAATTCTTGAGGATGCTAAAAAAGCAGGAATTATGTATGATAAAAACTTAGATGAGGATATTCGTTCCGTTAGAGAAACTATAAAGTATGGTTTGAAAGGAATTGCAGCTTATGCTCATCAAGCAAGATTTATAAAATATAATAATGATGAAGTGGATGAATTTTACTTTAAAGCTCTAAAAGCTTTAATTGATGATAGCTTAACTCTTCAGGATCTTATAGGATACTTAATAAAAACTGGAGAGATGAGCGTTAAGGTTATGGAGGTATTAGATAAAGCTAATAATGAAAAATATAGCTCTCCTTCTCCTAGGAAAGTAAATGTAAATATAAAGAAGGGACCATTTATTGTGGTTTCTGGACATGATTTAAGGGACTTAGAAATGTTACTAGAGCAAACGGATGGTAAGGGTATAAATATTTATACTCATGGTGAAATGCTGCCATCTCATGGATATCCTGAATTAAATAAGTATCCTCATTTAGTAGGTAATTTTGGAGGCGCTTGGCAAAATCAGCAAAAGGAATTTGATGATATACCAGGTTGTATCTTGATGACAACAAATTGCTTAATGAAACCAAGAGATTCTTATAAAGATAGAATTTTTTCAACAAGCGTTGTTGGATGGGATGGTATTAAGCACATACCTAAAGATGAAAATGGATATAAGGATTTTTCTGAGGTGATAAACAAGGCATTGGAATTAGGTGGATTTAAGGAAGATGAAGAAGTTAAAGAAATTTTAGTAGGTTTTGGACATAAGGCAACTTTAGGTCATGCTGAAACAATTATAAATGCAGTTAAGGATGGAAAAGTTAAACATTTCTTCTTGATAGGTGGATGCGATGGTGCAAAGCCTGGAAGAAACTATTATACAGAGTTTGCGGAAAAAGTACCTAAGGATTGTATTATACTTACTTTAGCTTGTGGTAAGTATCGTTTCAATAAATTAGAGTTTGGAGAAGTGGCAGGGCTTCCAAGATTACTTGATGTAGGTCAGTGTAATGATGCTTATTCAGCGGTTAGAATAGCTTTAGCGTTAGCGGATGCATTTAACTGTGGAGTTAATGATTTACCATTGTCAATAATTTTATCTTGGTATGAGCAAAAGGCTGTAGCTGATTTATTAGCATTACTTTCATTAGGAGTAAAAGGAATGTATATTGGACCGAGCTTACCAGCTTTCTTAAGTCCTAATGTATTACAATTCCTAGTTGATAATTTTGATATTAGGCCAATTAGCACACCAGAAGATGATTTGAAAGAGCTATTAGGATAAGAAGAATAAGGAAAAGCATCTGTTTTTGAAGTGCGCCCCAAATGTTAGACAAAATCTAGCACTTGGAGGTGCATTTTTATATGAGTGGATAAAAATTATTAATGGGTTATTATAATAAGATATTATATTTAAACTTATTATTTAGCAAAATATAATATAAGGAAAATATTATGTTTTGGAAGTGATTATTATAAAAAATCATGTTAAGATATTAATCGTAAAGCTTGTACTTTTTATTGAGTTAATTATATATTGTGCATTTATCTATATTGATTACACTAATAATTTTAAAACAGTGTACTCATCTGTGTTAAAGTATTTTGGAATACTATTGTGTTTGTTTTTATCTATTCTAATAGGAAGCAACGGACATGATAAAATGGATACTATATTTTTAAGATTGGCAATTTTTCTTACTGCTTTAGCCGATTTGTGTATGATAATTTTAGGCTTAAATGAATTAGGCATAATGATTTTTTGCTTAGTACAAATTACTTACATAATACGTCATAGGAGGGCTGTAGAGCGAAGATATAATTTAAACTTTTTAGTAGTTACTATTATATTTATTATCTTAATAGTTATATCTCTTGCAAATAATTTACTTATAGAAGACCTAGGATATGAAGGTATAAAAAAGGTCACTCTGATTATAGGATTTATTTATGCAGTTATTTTACTTTATAGCGTCTATACAGGATGGAAAACTCTTAAGGGAGCTTTTTATCCAATGTATAGTAGGTACTTAGTTGTAATAGGTATGACTTTGTTTTTGCTTTGTGATATAAACGTGGCGTTATCAGTTATATTAAAAGACTTATCTATATTGATATGGATATTTTATCTCCCATCACAGATTTTACTGGTCCTAAGTGGATATAATAGAAAAACTTTAAAATAAGAAGCTTCCTAATTTGGAGGCTTTTTTCATATATATTAACGTAATAAAAGACAAATAAATTTCATATATTACTATAACCCACAAAGGAAGAGAGTTGAGTTGTTTAATACTTAACTTGAGGTGTATAAGGTCTTTCATTAACAATATGAAAGAAGCTTTATAAATAATGTTTGGGGGTGCTAGCTATGTATGATTTTGTTCTAAAAGACGGTCTAGTAGTGGACGGTACAAGGAAGATTCCTTATAAGGCCACTGTGTGCATTAAAGGCGATAGAATTGTAGAAATCACTAAAAATCAAAATGTTACGGGTAGTAAAATAATTAACTGTGAGGGAAAAGTTATTTCACCGGGATTTATTGACCTTCACACCCACTCAGATGCATGTCCTCTCAATTCAAAAGAAGCAGAAAGTATGCTATATCAAGGAGTTACATTAGAAATTACAGGAAACTGTGGCATTTCTTTAGTTCCATCAAATGAATCAAAAAGAAAAGAAATTAGAGAGTTTTTTTCTAGAACAATTGAGATAATTCCTGAAGATACATCTTTAAAAATGGATAGTATGAAAGACTATGTTGAAATTGCAAGTAAGAAGCAATTGACAATTAATAGTGGTACCTTAATTGGCCATGGCACACTTAGAGCTTGCGTGGTAGGTTTTGATGATAGAGAAGCTACTGCTGAAGAACTTCATAAGATGAAGAATATCCTTGATATGGAATTAAAAAATGGAGCATATGGTATGTCTTTAGGGCTAATTTACCCACCAAGCAGTTATGGAAAATTAGATGAGTTCATAGAACTTGCAAAGGTAATAAAGGAAAATCAAGGTATACTTACTGTACATTTACGCAATGAAAGCAATTTAGTATTTGAAGCTGTTGATGAAATGATTAAAGTAGCTGAAAGTACAGGTGTTCATTTGCACATTTCACATTTAAAGCTCATTGGTAAACCGCAATGGGGAAATTCAGAAAAACTTCTCAATAATATTAAAGCAGCACGTCAAAGAGGATGTACTATTACTTGTGATCAATATCCCTATGAAGCAACGTCTACAGGACTTTCAGCACTTGTACCTGGTTGGGCTCAGGATGGCGGCAATTCAAGGATGTTAGAAAGACTTAAAGCAAAGGACTCTAGGCTGCTTTTAGATATTAAAAGCGAGATGGAACGACGTGGGGGAGCAAGTAAAGTAGGGATTTCTTCTACACATGGACATATTACCAAATTTGATGGAAAAAACATTGAAGAAATTGCAAAGATTTTTAAATTATCACCAGAGGAGGCTGTAATTGAAGTTTTACTTAAGTGCAGCGGTGAGACATCAGCCATATATTATTCACTAAGTTTAGAGGATGTGCTTAATATTATGAAGGAAATAGATATAGCCGTAGGAAGCGACGGGTATAACTTTAGTTATGATTTAAGCTATAATCCACATCCTAGATGTTTTGGAACATTTCCGAGATTTTTGCAGATGATCCGTGAAAATAATTTAATGTCATTAGAGGATGCTGTATATAAAATTACAGGGCTTCCTGCCAGTATTATTAAATTACAGGATCGAGGAACGCTAAAAGTTAATAATATTGCTGATATAACTGTATTTGATTTTAATGAAATAAAAGATATGTCTACATTCATACATTCTCCTGTAAAGCCTGTAGGAATTAACCATGTTTTTATAGCTGGTAATCCTGAGCTTCTTAACGACGTAAGAACTGAAAATAAAAAAGGCAGAATTCTATTAAAAGATAATTAAAATTTCGAAGGGGGAAGGAAAATGGAATTAGGAAAATATGCATTGATTTCAGCTCCGTCGCTAATAGCACTATTACCGTTACTAGCCTATTTGATAATGGTTTTTAGAAATAAATCCAATTTATCGGGTTTGATTATTGGTGTAATTGTAGCTGCAATTTTAACTGGACAGGGAGTTAAAAGTCTAGCCGGAATATTTGTCACTTCATTAGGTTCATTTTTGGCAATAATAGGAATTATAATTATGTGTGGAAGTGGGCTTGGCTACTTGATGAATAAAACAAAGGTAAGTCAAACACTTGTATACTGGATTGTAAAGGGAATTGGAGTCAACACTGAAAAAAAGGGTATGGCAGCAGTTATAATTAGTTCCATTGTTATATGTGGATTACTTGGAACATTAGCTGGCGGCAATGCAATTATTGCTCCTGTTATTATTCCTGTTGTAGCTGCAGTTGGACTTACTCCAAGTACTGTATGTGCTTTGTTTAAAGTTGCTGGAGAAGTTGGATTAATTATGGGACCGCTAACTGGGGTTACTATTGCCACTATGGGTATTACAGGGCTTTCTTACGGTAAATTAATGCTTTGGGCTGTTATTCCATTTAGTATCGTATGGATTGGTGCTACAGTTTTTGCAGCAAATAAAATTCAAAAGAAGCTAAAAGGCGTTGAAGTATATGAGATAACTGAAGACATGATTGATATTAATAAAATGGTTGTAAGTATAGAGCAAAAACGAACAACAATATTATTTTTAATAGTATTTGCTATTTTAGTTGGGTATGGGGTCGTTACAAAACAGGGCACAAATTATGCCATTATTGTAATGTTAATTTTATCTGCAATTCTTACCATTAGCAGCAGAATTGAAATTGATTCAGCAATTGATACATTTGTTGAAGGTGCATCAAAGATGACAAACATGTTCTTTGTGTTTATTTTCTTTGAAGTAATGTTTAGCATGATAAATATTGGCGGTGGATTTGATGCTTTAGGTAAGCTTCTAACAGGATTAGTTGCTGGTGGAGGAAAGGCAGGCGTTTTAATTATTGCTTCTTTAGTTGGAGGATTTGGTATTGAAGCAGCTGCAGTTGCTGAAATTACAATAGTACACAAAATGTTTATAGATCTAGTTAATTCAGTTGGATTGCCAATGCAAATATGGGCCACAGCAATACTAGCAGCTACAAGAATTACAGGTTCTTTATATCCAACTGCAAATCTTGCAGGGCAGTTAGGTATAGCACGCTGCAGCAATACCAAAACGGTTTTAAAGGCGACCTGGGTTGGAGCGGCTGCACTTTGGATTTGGGTTATGGTTTGGGCGTTCATTGGACCGATATTAGCAGGATAAAAATAAATAAGATATTATGTTATCTAGGAAAGAACGTTTTACACATTGATGCATTATGAATAAAGGCATACTGTGATAGAGATGAAGAGGGAAATTGTGATTCAATTTCCTTTTTAGTTTTGCAATAAAGTAATCAAGTAGCATTAATTATAATCTATTTTCAATGCTTAGTAGCTAATCCTGGATAATTGCAGAACTTTAAAGCAAAAGAGAATATTCTTACAAAATACTCTTGAAAATATAGTTGTCAAGATGTATACTGTATATAGATGGTAAATTTGGAACAATGTTCAGCATACAAGAACGAAAGAGGTTTGGGATGGAAGATAAAATAAAAGTAAAATCTTTAAAAAAGGCATTAGATATACTTGAATGTTTTTCTCTAGAAGAACTAGAGCTGGGCATTACAGATATAAGCAAAAGGTTAGATATATGTAAAAGTAATGTTCATAACATAATTTCAACTCTAGAAGCTTGTGGGTATATAGAGCAAAACAAGGATAATGAAAAGTATAGATTAGGTCGTAAAATAATCAAATTGTCTCATATTAGTGCAAGAACAATTGGTTTTCAGAGTATTGTTCATAAGTGCGTAAATGAACTTACAGGCAGCATTGGTGAAATTGTATATTTTGGTATACCTGATGGAGAAAATGTTATGTACATGGAGGGTGGATTCCCTGAAAAAGCATATAATATACGATGGATACAGGGACTAACAGCACCACTTGTATGTACTGCCATTGGGAAAGCGATGCTAGCATTTTTGGATGAAAAATTAATAGAGACAATTTTACAAAAGCCACTAACAAAATTTACAGATTATACAATTCTTGATCCAGAAGGAATTAAGGAGCAGCTTAAGAATATACGTAAATTTGGATACAGCATAGACAACATGGAACATGAATATGGCATCAAATGTGTTGGTGTACCAGTATTTGATAAAAACAATGATTTAATTGGTGCATTAAGTACAACGGGCCCATCACTTAGATTTGACGACAAACATATTGAAATTTTTGCAAATATGTTAAAAGAAAAGGCGGAATTAATAAAACGTAACACGTAACCTTTGGGAAAATACATTTTTCCCTAAAAAAATATATAAATATATGAACAATGTTCTATAATGATGAACAACTATAAAGATTTCTAATTACTCTATAGGAGGAATTAAAGTGTATGAGATTATAAGTAGAGAATTTATAACAAATAAAATTATGACGGATATGTGCCATGCTTCCAGTCTATTAAAGTTAAAAAATGGAACTATATTATGTGCATGGTTTGGAGGAAGTAAGGAAGGAAATGATGACGTATCTATATGGATGTCCAAAAGAAAAGACAATACTTGGAGTATACCGGTTAAGATTACAAATGAAAAAAATGTTCATTGGAATCCAGTACTTTTCCAACATAAAAGTGATGAGATAGTATTGTTTTATAAGGTAGGTAAAGAAATTAGCAAGTGGCGGACCATGATTAAAATATCCCATGATGATGGCATCACCTGGGACAAGGCCTATGAGATGGTAAAAGGAGATGAAGGTGGTAGAGGACCTGTTAGAAATAAACCAATTAGATTATCCAACGAAAGAATTTTAGCACCAGGATCATTAGAAGGTGGAATATGGAGTGCGTTCGTTGATTACTCTGACGATGGTGGGGAAACTTGGACTAAAAGTAATAGCATAATTATTGAAGGCATTGTGGGAAGTAAATTTGAGCGTACCGTAAGAGCAGATGAAAGCAATATACAAGTGAGTGAACAGTCATTCTTTGGTAGAGGGGTGATTCAGCCAACATTATGGGAGTCAGTAAAAGGAAATATACATATGCTTTTAAGAAGTACTGAGGGTAAAATATACAGGAGCGATTCAAATGACTATGGAGAAACTTGGATTAAAGCCTATGAAACGTCACTTCCTAATAATAATAGCGGTATTGATTTAGCAAAACTAGAAGATGGTACTTTAGTCCTAGTATATAATCCTATAGGAATTAATTGGGGGGACAGAACACCAATATCTCTTGTAATTTCAAAGGACAATGGTAAAACGTGGAGTAAACTATTAGATTTAGATAGTGGAGAGGGGGAGTTCTCATATCCCGCAATCATAGCAGATGGAGATGAGGTTTTCATTTCTTACACGTGGAAAAGAGAAACAATAGCATTTTGGAGAATTAAAATTAAGTGATTTAATAAATAACTGATTTTAATATAAAGATAAAATTAGGGGAGTGAAAAAGATGATTAATAATTTTCCAGGGGGAGTATGGCCAGTAATGCTTACACCTTTTACGAAAGACAACAAGGTAGATTACAAAGCATTAGAACAACTTATAAATTGGTACATTGATAATGGAGTTTTAGGGTTATTTGCTGTATGTCAATCAAGTGAAATGTTCTCTTTATCATTAGAAGAAAGAGTAGGGATTGCACATTTTGTAAAGGAAAAGGCAGCAGGAAGAGTGCCAGTAATTGCATCAGGTCATGTTTCAGATAGTTTTGATGATCAAGCTAAGGAATTAAATGAAATTGCAACAACTGGTGTCGATGCGATAATATTAATCACAAATCGTCTTGCTAAGGAAGATGAAAGTGATGAAGTGTGGCTTGATAATTTACAAACACTGCTTGAAAAGTTACCTAAGGATATGCCATTAGGATTCTATGAATGTCCATATCCTTACAAGAGAGTGATGACAAAGGAAGTAACAAGATGGTGCGCCGAAACAGGAAGATTTTACTTCTTAAAGGATACAAGCTGTGATATAGAAAATATTAAAGAAAAATTAGAAGTAACAAAAGGTACAAATTTAAAACTTTACAATGCAAACACATCTACATTACTGGAATCGTTGAAGGAGGGTGCAGCTGGATATAGCGGTGTAATGGCTAATATGCAACCTAAACTCTATGTAAAGGTTTGTAACAGCTACAATAAGGAGGACTTAGAAGAACTATCGGATGAACTTACAATATGTTCTTTAATTGAACGACAATATTATCCCGTTAATGCTAAATATTATTTAGAATTAAATGGGTTAGATATTAACATTAACTGTCGTACAAAAGAAGCTGAAGGTCTTACTGAAACATTCAAAAAGGAAGTAAAGATGTTAAAACGTATGACAGAGAAAATGGATAAAAAATATTTATAATATTAAAATAAATATTTGTAAATAAATTTAAATTAAGGGGGAAATAAAATGAAAAAAGGATTATTAAAATCAATTATTTCTATAGCTGCAGTGGCGACAATGGCTGTAGGCTTAACTGCTTGTGGAAGCACAGCGACAAGTACTTCAAAAGCATATCCAAGCAAGGACATTACAGTAATCATTCCTAAGGCACCTGGTGGAGGTACAGATATTTCTACCAGAGGATTAATTCAATATATGAAAGCTAATTTAAAAGATTCAAACTTTGTTCCAACAAACAAGCCAGATGGCGGTGGTGTAACAGGAATGGTAGAAACATCAAAGGCAAAGGCTGATGGCTATACTCTAGGTATGGTTACAGTTGAACTTGCTATGTTCCCACACCAAGGTAAATCACCAGTAACTTATGAAAACTTTGTTCCAATTGTTGCACCAATTGCTGCTCCAGCGGCGCTTGTAGTTCCTAAAGATGCTCCATACAATAGCGTAGATGAATTTGTAGCATATGCTAAGAAAAATCCAGGGAAAATTCAGGTAGGTAATTCAGGTATGGGAGCTATATGGCATATTGCGGCAATTTCTATGGAAGAAAAATACGGAATAAAGCTTAAGCATGTTCCATACCCAAACGGTTCTGCTGATATTGCAGCTGCCTTAGCTGGTAAGCACATAGATGCTACAGTTGCAGATCCATCAAACTTTAAGAGCCAAGTAGATGCAGGTTCACTTAAAATACTTGCTGTAATGGCTGACAAACGTTCAAACCTTTATCCAAATGTTCCTACATTTAAAGAATTAGGGCATGACATGACAATTCGAGCTTGGGCTGTATTAGTTGCTCCAAAGGATACTCCAAAAGAAGTCGTAACTGCTTTAAGAGATGCAGCTAAGAAAACAGTTGAAGATCCAGCATACAAAGAGTACTTTATCAAACAAGGTATAGATCCAGTAAATATTGTTGGTGATGATGTTTATACAATGATGAAGGAAGACCATGAAATGTATAAGGAAATGCTAGCTAAGGTTAAGCTTAACTAGTTAAAAGTATAGTTGTATACGACTGGTATTATGTGCCAGTCGTACACTTCAATTATTAAGACAGGCACATCTTCTCATTTCGCATGTGAATAGAAAGGAGAAATCTATGAATACAATGAAAAAATGGAATAATGTTGTTTCGGTTATAACTGCCATTATTGGATTTTCTATAATTACTTTAGCAAAGAAATTTCCTATAAAGGCTGAAGGAGACCCAGGAGCAGGATTTTGGCCACTTATGCTGGGAACACTTTTGGTAATTTGTGCAATAGTATTATTTATTTCAAATATCATACATAAAGATAAAGAAGAAAAAAAGAACGTGATTTTAAGTTCTGATGCAAATAAATGTGTATATTCAATGATGGGAATAATAGTTATATTTTGTATTGGTTTATATGTGCTAGGGTTTTATATATCAACTCTTATATTTATACCAGTAGTAATGTATATATTAGAGGTTAGAAATAAAAGACTTATGATTATGACTTCAGTACTTACAGTATCAGCTATTTATGTGATATTTGATGTGTTGTTGAAAACACAATTTCCAAGTCCAATATTTTTAAGCTAAAGAAAGGAGGAAAATAAAATGGGTGATATTATATCAGCATTAGGTAATGTTTTTAATTTAGTTAATTTTATAGGCTTAGTATTTGGTACAGTTGTTGGTATTGTAATTGGTGCATTACCGGGACTTTCAGTAAATATGGGTATTGCACTGTTATTTCCCCTTACTTTTGCTTTTCAAGGCATAGGTGGTATTTTAATGCTGCTTGGTATATATTGTGGTGCTATATACGGAGGATCAATTTCTGCAATATTATTAAATACTCCAGGTACACCAGCATCAGCAGCAACTACATTAGATGGGTATCCCATGGCCGTTAAACATGGAGAGCCAGGACGTGCACTAGGACTTTCAACTTTTGGTAGCACATTTGGAGGAGTGTTTAGTACAATTTGCCTTGTAATATTTTCACCTCAACTTGCAAAAGTTGCTGTACAATTTTCTAAACCAGAGTATTTTGCTCTTGCAGTATTTGGAATAAGTATTATCACTAGTGTATCTTCCAAATCTGTTCTAAAAGGACTTATTGGTGGGCTAATTGGATTGTTTATTGCAACCATTGGGATAGATGCAATGAGCGGTATGTTAAGATTTACATTTGGAACAACTTATCTAATGGGAGGAATATCCTTTATTCCAATATTAATAGGATTATTTGCTTTTTCACAAGTGCTAGCAAGTGTGGAAGATTCCTATAAAAAGAAATATATTAAACATAATGTTAAAATTAAACGAGTATTTCCTACATTCAAGGACCTTAAAAGGGTAGCTGTAACACTATTACGTTCTTCATTTATAGGCACTTTTATAGGGTGTATTCCAGGAACTGGTGGAGATATTGCGTCATTTATTTCTTATGATCAGGCCAAACGTTGGTCAAAGTATAAAGACAACTTTGGCAATGGTGAACCAGAAGGCATTGTTGCACCAGAATCAGGTAACAATGCAGTATCCGGTGGAGCTATGATTCCTATGTTAACTCTTGGCATACCAGGTGATGGTGCTACTGCTATTATGCTTGGAGCATTCTTAGTTCAAGGTTTACAGCCAGGACCATTACTATTTACCCAGCATGCACCAGAAGTTTATACAGTATTTATTGGATTATTAGTTGCAAACATTGTAATGGGGTTCTTTGGATTTTCACTAATTAGAGTTTTTGTTAAGGTAATTAATATACCTAATGAAATTCTTCTTCCAATAATATTTAGTTTAACTTTTGTTGGGGCTTATTCTTATAATAACTCAATAATAGACGTTTTTATAATGGTTGCAGCTGGATTTCTAGGATACTTCATGAACAAGATGGACTTTTCAATGTCGTCAATTGTTATTGGTATAATACTTGGAAGCTTAGCAGAAGCAAATTTTAGAGGGGCTTTAATTATGAGTGATGGTGATTTATCAATATTCTTCTCAAGACCAATTTGTGCAGTCTTCTTAATTGTTGCTATAGCTTCATTACTTTCACCATTATATGCACCTTTAGTTAAGAAAATATTTAAGAAAGAAAAATCTACAGTAGGTGCATAAATATGATATTAGATGAATTTAAAAATATAAGTAGGTATACTCCTATAGTTAAAAATCTTGAAAATGCGCTGGATTTTATAAATGCTTCAGGTAAATTATCAGTTGGAAGATATGAATTTGATGGTGGATTTTTAATGGTACAAGATGGGATAACAAATCCTATTGAGGAATGTGATTTTGAGACCCATATACAATACATTGATGTTCAATATGTCTTAGAGGGTAGTGAAATACTGGTTTGGGCAGACAAAAATGACCTTAAGTGTACTACTCAATACGATGAAAAGAAGGATGCTGCATTTTATGAGGGGAAAGGCACAATCATGGAAGCAAAAGCGGGAATGATTTATATTATGTTCCCAAGGGATGCGCATAAAGCTTGCTGCCATGTGGATATGCCTAAAAGATATAAAAAGTACGTGATTAAATTACCAGTGTAGATTGCTAGGTAAATCCATCAAAACTTATTACTTATAAAGCTTATAGTGAAAGTAGGCTTAGAAAAACTCTATAAAATATTAT